>JANPAY010000208.1:0-7484 GCA_031430155.1 Comamonadaceae bacterium | reverse complement strand
GTTAATTGCAATAGCAGCCTCCTTGATTTTTTGGGAGGCTGTTTTCATTGAAAGACGGAAAATGAATATTCAAAAATTACTACACAGAGCTGACGCGATCAGTACGTGGGTTGGCAAAGCATTCGCTTGGCTCATCGTCGTGTTGATGCTGCTCGTGGTGATTGAGGTGTTTAAGCGTTATGCGCTAAACGCGCCGACTGCATGGGTATTTGATGCAAGCAATATGCTCTATGGGGCACTTTTCATGATGGGTGGCGCTTACACACTGGCGCATGACGGTCATGTTCGCGGAGATTTTTTGTACGGAAACTTTACGCCGCGCCGCCAAGCTAGCATTGACTTAGCGCTCTATATCCTCTTTTTCCTACCTGGTATTGCAGCTTTGACTTGGGCTGGTTGGACGTTTTTTAGTGAGTCGTTAGCAATTAATGAGCAGACGTTTAATGCTGATCCGCTGCCTGTTTATCCTTTTAAGTTCATGATCCCACTGGCTGGTGCTATGGTGCTCATGCAAGGCTTGGCTGAAATTGTGCGCTGCGTCGTGTGTATCCAAACGGGCACCTGGACGCCCCGTCTCAAAGACGTGCAGGAGTCAGATGTGGTAGGGCAGCAGCTGTCTAGCAGCGAGTTTGTCGATGAGGAAGCAAAAGCGCTTGCCATCGAAAGCTCTAAGAATTTGAAGGGTTAAGAATATGAGTAATGCTGCACTTGGACTCACGATGCTTTGTCTCATCGTGGTAGTCATCATGATGGGTTTTCCTACTGCTTTTACGCTGATGGGTCTTGGCATGATGTTTGGTTTCGTTGCTTTTTACGACCCAACCACTTCGTTTTTATCTAACAAAATCTTTACCTTGATGGTGCAGCGCACCTTTGGGGCGATGAATAACGATGTCTTGCTGTCCATACCGCTATTTGTATTGATGGGCTACATCATGGAGCGCGGGGCACTCGTGGACAAAATGTTCCATAGCGTACAGCTAGCGTTCCGACATTTGCCCGGTTCGCTTGCGATTACCACGCTTGTGATTTGCACTTTTTGGGGTATTGCATCGGGTCTGGTCGGCGCTGTGGTTGTGTTGATGGGCGTGATTGCGATGCGTCCGATGTTGAATGCGGGTTACGACACGCGTTTGGCAGCAGGCGTGATTACGGCTGGCGGCACGCTTGGAATTCTGATTCCTCCGTCCGTGATGATCATCGTCTATGCAGCAGTGGCTGGGCAATCGGTCGTTAAGCTGTATGCAGCAGCCATGTTCCCTGGCTTCTTCCTCGCGTTCCTCTACCTGATCTACGTTATCGGTTGGTGCATGATTGATCCGAAGGTCGCCCCTAAGCTGCCGCCAGAGCAAATGAAAGCGTCCATCTCGCCTTGGGTGGCTCGGGTGTCAAAAAACTATTCCCGATTTATGCTACCAGCATTGGCTATGGCGCTCGTGTCTCCAGCTAAATCAGGTGTGTCGTTCTATCAACTATTCCGTGCTTTTGCTCGCTCGCTCGTCCCCGTTTTGATGGCTGTGATCTGTTTGGGTGCGACTTGGTGGTACGTGACGATTCATTCGCAATCAGACAACAATGCAGCCAAAGCAGCAGTGAGTGCCAAAGCTGCGAATGATGCTAAGCCAACAGCGCCAGTCTTAGCAGATCAAAATGCGACAGCCAAAGAGGCCGTGAAGGAAGAGACTAAAGAAGCTGTATCAGGCGGTGTGCAAGAGCCACCTGGTGCAGAAAAGGCGGCAATCAAAGTGGAGGGCGGTGTACAAGACCCATCCGGTACTGAATCACTTGCTTCCACTGATGCAAGCAAGGACGAGCCACTGCAGCAAATGGGGGCTGGTGAGGCTACAGAAGAAGCCAAAACTGAAGCTGTGCCCGATGGCTTTTACACAGGCTTTTGGATTGCTTGCGGTTTAGCATTTTTGTTGCTCCTGTGGTACTACAAAAACTTTAACGACGAGCAATATGAGATTTTGACAATGCTGATTAGCTCGGTCATGCCTCTTATGCTGTTGACCCTCATCGTGCTTGGCGTTATCTTGTTCGGTTTGACGACAGCTACAGAATCAGCTGCCGTTGGTGCGGCGGGGGCATTCCTAATGGCGTGGCAAGCTAAGTCGCTCGACTTCCAAAAAATTAAAGAAGCGGTTTTCTTAACGGCTAAAACCACCTCCATGGTTTGCTGGCTGTTTGTCGGTTCGGCTCTCTTTTCGGCAGTATTCGCCCTCCTAGGTGGACAAAACTTGATTGAGCAGTGGGTGCTCGGCATGAATCTGACACCTATTCAATTCATGCTGCTCTCGCAAGCCATCATTTTTGTGCTGGGTTGGCCGCTAGAGTGGACTGAGATCATCGTGATCTTTGTCCCCATCTTCTTGCCACTTTTGCCGCATTTTGGAATCGACCCGATGCTGTGGGGCGTGTTGGTGTTTGTAAACTTACAGGCCGCCTTCCTCTCGCCACCTGTCGCTATGTCAGCGTTCTATTTGAAAGGCGTGTCGCCAGCGCACGTGACGATTAACCAAATCTTCGCGGGGATGATGCCCTATATGCTGATCGTCATCTTGTGCATGGTGTTCATGTACATTTGGCCTGGATTGACGCTTTGGCTGCCGAAGTATCTCTACGGCGGTTAAGTTTCCACCTTCAAATCTTTCAGAGCACTTCGGTGCTCTTTTTTATGACCTCTACAATTAGGCTATGAGTATTCTTTGCGACACCCAAATTAATGAACTTGCCGCCAAAGGCATGATTGATCCCTTTAGCCCGACGCAGGTCAAACAAGTCGATGGCAGCCGCGTGATTAGTTATGGCACATCAAGCTATGGCTATGACATTCGCTGTGCCCGCGAGTTCAAAGTTTTTACCAACATCCATAGCACGGTGGTTGATCCTAAAAACTTTGATGAAAAAAGCTTTGTGGATTTTGAAGGCGACTTCTGCATCATTCCGCCTAACAGCTTTGCGTTGGCTAGAACGATGGAGTACTTTCGCATTCCGCGTGATTTGTTGACCGTCTGCCTTGGTAAAAGCACCTATGCGCGCTGCGGCATCATTGTGAACGTGACGCCGTTTGAGCCTGAGTGGGAAGGCTATGTGACGCTGGAATTTTCTAACACTACGCCGTTGCCTGCCAAAATTTATGCAGGCGAGGGCTGCGCTCAAGTGCTATTTTTTGAAGCGAGCAAAGTTTGCGAGACTTCGTACAAAGACCGTGGCGGCAAATACCAAGGGCAAGTCGGCGTGACGTTGCCCAAAACCTAACAACGCAATTCAAAAGGAAAACACTATGCAATGGGGTAACAACCGCGAATCTGACAATGTAGAGGATGTGCGCGACTCCAGTGGTGGCTCTAGCGGCGGTGGCATGGGCGGCGGCGGTTTAATTGGCGGATTACTCAGCGGCCGCATGGGGATTGGCACGATTGTGATTGCACTAGCGGCTT
This sequence comes from Comamonadaceae bacterium, assembly GCA_031430155.1. Lineage (GTDB taxonomy): Bacteria > Pseudomonadota > Gammaproteobacteria > Burkholderiales > Burkholderiaceae_C > JASGCK01. Next base: position 4,041 of record JANPAY010000208.1, on the reverse strand, counting down.
CATACTTCTTGGGTATTAATCCGATGACGGTACTTGGCTTTTTGGACGGCGGTTCAGCACCGCAGGTGCAGCAGCAAGGTCAACCCCATGCTGTTCCTGCCACCGATGTGCTCGGGCGTCATGTCGCCGAGGTTTTAGGCACGACTGAAGAGGTTTGGGCGGCGCAATTTAAAGCAGCTGGTTCGCAATACCGCGCACCAAAACTCGTTTTATTTCGAAATTCATACCCGACAGCTTGCGGTCAAGGTCAATCTGCACAAGGCCCGTTTTATTGTCCTGCCGATCAAAAAGTCTATATCGATTTAGCGTTTTACGAGACGCTCAAAAATCGCCTAGGTGCGCCTGGCGAGTTTGCGCAAGCTTATGTGATTGCGCACGAAGTCGGGCATCACGTGCAAAACTTACTGGGTATTAGCGGCAAAGTGGATGCGCAACGTGGTCGGATTAGTGAAGCCCAGCAAAACGCGCTGTCAGTGCGTTTAGAGCTTCAAGCGGACTGCTTAGCTGGCGTTTGGGGCTTTCATGTCAAGGACAAATTCCGCATCGACCAAGCTGACGTGGATTCGGCTATGAATGCAGCGACTAAAATAGGCGATGACGCATTGCAGCGCCAAGCAACTGGAACCATACGGCCGGAGAGCTTTACGCATGGCACGAGTGCGCAACGAGTCCGCTGGTTTACAACAGGACTACAAAGTGGCAGCATCCAGCGCTGTGACACTTTTAATACGCGGGACCTTTGATCCCTTTTCAATTTTTTAATGTCTTCAACTCCCTCTTTATCTTTCTCTGAACTTAATCTTGCGCCTAACCTGATGCGAGCCGTAGCCGAAATGGGCTACGAAACCATGACCCCGATTCAAGCGCAGGCCATTCCTGTGGTCATCGCAGGCGGTGACGTGATGGGCGCCGCTCAAACGGGCACGGGCAAGACCGCGGCGTTCACGCTGCCCCTGCTCCAGAGAATGCTTAAACATGAAAGCGCCTCGACCTCACCCGCCCGCCATCCTGTTCGGGCTTTGGTGCTGCTGCCAACCCGTGAGCTCGCAGACCAAGTGGCGGGTCAAGTCAAGGCTTACGCTAAATACACACAGCTGAGGTCTGCCGTTGTGTTTGGCGGCATGGACATGAAGCCGCAAACAATCGAGCTTAAAAAAGGCGTTGAGGTGCTAGTTGCTACGCCAGGCCGATTACTTGATCACATCGAAGCCAAAAACGTCTCGCTCGCACAAGTGGAATACGTGGTGCTAGACGAAGCCGACCGCATGTTGGATATTGGTTTCTTGCCAGACTTAGAACGCATTTTGAGCTTTTTGCCCAAGTCGCGCACGACACTTTTGTTCTCTGCGACGTTTTCGCCCGAGATCAGACGGCTCTCAGCCAGTTATCTGCAAAATCCGGTCACCATTGAGGTCGCACGTCCAAACGAAACCGCATCCACGATCGAGCAAAGCTTTTATAGCGTCAAAGACGACGACAAACGCCGCGCGTTGATTCAGCTCTTACGCGAAAAGCAAATCAAGCAATCGTTTGTGTTTGTGAATAGCAAACTAGGCTGCGCGCGCTTGGCTCGAAGCCTTGAGCAAGCAGGCTTCAAAGCCACGGCGCTGCATGGCGACAAGTCGCAAGATGAACGCTTGAAGGCGCTCGATGCCTTCAAAAAAGGCGACGTCGATTTGCTGGTGGCGACCGACGTGGCGGCACGTGGACTCGACATCAAAGACGTGCCCTGCGTGTTTAACTACGACATCCCCTTTAACGCCGAAGACTATATCCACCGCATTGGCCGTACAGGCCGTGCGGGCGCAAGTGGCATTGCTGTGAGTTTTGTGGGCGGAAACAATGACATGCGTTTGATGGGTGATATTGAGAAGCTCACTAAGCAAAAAATCGATTTATTGCCGATTGAATTTGCTGAACAACAACCGGATATCCGCAAGCAAGGACACTTCAACTCAGGCCACCGCGTGTGGGATGACGAAGAAAAACGAGGGCATCGTGCGGCACGCGAAGATCGCACAGGTTACGCGCCAAAAACTTTTGCACGCCCAGCACCGCAAAAGCCACTAGATCCGTTTTTTACGCAGCCCTATCAAGAACCAACAGCAGAGTTGTTGGCAAACAGTTCTGCTTCGAATGCCAATACCCATGTGGCTTCCGTCAGGGCTGGTATCTCGCCCAACATCAAATCTAAGAAAAAAGTGGCGGCGCTGTTTAGCTAATTTAACTGGCCGCTTCAATCATCCATTTGACCCGTTTGTTGCCTTGCCATTCATCGGCCTCTAGCCTGTAAGCCAAGCTGGCTGGGCTTTCCAGCGGTTCAATACGGTTAAACCAAATACCTTCAACTGGTACGCCTTGATGCTTGAGCTTGAGTGCTAGGTGCTTCTCGCCCACGATGCGCTGACTCACTACTTCGACGGTATCGCAAAAAACAGGCGCGGCAAAACCTTGTCCCCACACTTCGCGATTCAAACTCTCGGCTACATCGACACGACACTCGGATGCGGGCAGCGAACCGTCAGTTTGCAAACGTCGTTGCAAGGTTTCTTTATCTAGCCAGTCGCTCGCTACTTGCTGGAGTGCGGCATCGAATAGCTCGAAACTATCTTCATCAATCGTGCAACCTGCCGCCATGGCATGCCCACCAAAGCGCAGCAGTAAATCAGGATGCCGTTTGGCCATCAGATCGAGTGCATCACGCAGGTGAAAGCCTGCAATGGATCGTCCTGAACCTTTGAGTTCGTGCTCCTTGCCCTCTGCTCCGCTAGGCGCAAAAACAAAGGTGGGTCTGTGCCATTGGTCTTTGAGGCGCGAAGCTACGATGCCCACCACACCTTCGTGAAAATCGGGATCGAACACGCTGATGGCACTGGGTGGTTCCTCCGACAAGTCCAATAAACCCTCCGCGATAGCCAGCGCTTGATCGCGCATGCCGCCTTCAATCTCGCGCCGCTCGCGGTTGATGCTGTCCAGCTGCTTGGCGAGCTCGTCGGCACGTGCCGTATCGTCGGTCGTCAGGCATTCAATGCCAAGGCGCATGTCGGATAAACGCCCCGCCGCATTGATGCGTGGGGCAAGTGCAAAACCAAAATCTGCAGTGGTGGCAGCAAACGATTTACGCCCCGCAACGGCAAACAGCGCCGCCATGCCAATAGGTAAATGACCCGTACGGATGCGCCTAAGACCTTGCGAGACGAGGCGACGATTGTTGGCATCCAGCTTGACGACGTCGGCGACCGTACCCAGTGCGACCAAGGGCAAGAGCACGTCCAGCTTGGGCTGCGGGTTGGTTTCATACAAGCCACGTTCGCGCATTTCAGAGCGCGTAGCCAAGAGCGTATAGAACATCACGCCCACGCCCGCCATCGCTTTACTGGCAAAGGTGCAGCCATGTTGGTTCGGATTGACGATGGCATCTGCCGCTGGCGTCTCGGCCACAGGCAAGTGGTGATCGGTCACGATGACGGTAAGTTCCAGTTCTTTGGCGCGAGCTACCCCTGTGATGCTAGCGATGCCGTTATCGACGGTGACGAGCACGTTTGCGCCAGTCGCTGCGACGCGCTCTGAAATGCTCGGCGTGAGACCATAACCATCGACCACGCGATTCGGTACGAGGTAGTCCACATGCGCTGCTCCCAAGAGTCGCAGACCGCGTAAGGCTACCGCGCAGGCGGTTGCGCCGTCGCAGTCGTAGTCGGCCACGATGCAAATGCGCGACTGATTGGCAATGGCGTCAGCCAGCAACTTGGCGGCAGTATCAATGCCCAAGAGCTCGCTGGGCGGCAAGAGCTTTGCGAGCGAATCATCCAGTTCGTCACGCGATGTAACCCCCCTTGCGGCGTAGAGCTTAGCGAGCAGCGGCGGTAGTCCTGATTGCTCAAGCGCCCACAAGGTGCGTGGCGGCACATCGCGTGCGCTGATATGAATGCCGCTACTCATAGCGACTCCAAAATTGATTGAACACTTGGTTTTGACTGAACCAATCGCTTCGTTTTTTGCATGAATGTTCTGGACAAAGGCTCTGCAAGCCTTATGGAA
>JANPAY010000207.1:0-2029 GCA_031430155.1 Comamonadaceae bacterium | reverse complement strand
CAATTTGCGCAACGCCATTCCCGAAAACCGAGTCCGCGTTTACGACACGCTCCCCATCATCGACATACTCGCCGACACAGGCAGCGTGATCCCTCTCAAAACCGGCTATGGCCAAGGCATCCACACCGCACTAGCCCATATCGGTGGGCGCTCCGTGGGCATCATGGCCAACAATCCTCTGCATTTAGGCGGTGCGATTGATGCCGATGCAGCGGATAAAGCCGCGCTCTTCATGGACTCTTGCACGCGCTTCAAGCTCCCAATCATCAGCCTCATTGACACGCCAGGCTTTATGGTCGGCCCTGATTCGGAAGCTGCAGGTCATGTGCGGTACGCAAGCAGTATGTTCATTGCAGGCGCAGCATTTTTAGAAAAGGCGCAAGCGCCCTTTTTAAGCGTCGTACTGCGCAAAGGCTACGGCCTAGGCGCTATGGCAATGTCCGCTGGCGGCTTTCATGCCAGCACCTTTACCGTGGCTTGGCCGACGGCAGAGTTTGGCGCCATGGGCTTGGAAGGCGCAGTAAGGTTAGGCTTTCGCAAGGAGCTAGAGGCCTGCGCCACCGAGTTTGAGCGCGACCAGTTATTTGAAAAATTGCTTGCTGAGCATGTGGATCGCGGCAGCGCCATCAACATGGCGACCACGTTAGAGATCGACGCTGTGATTGACCCTGCCAAGACACGAGAGTGGATTCTGACTGGCTTGTTTGCCTAGTTGATGCCCGCTAAAATTGAAATTCTATTTTGTATACAAAAGCTGAAAGCCATCTCATGACCCAAGTCACCAACACCGTCCGCTTTGTTTTAGACGGGCAAATCAAGGAAGCTGTAGGAGTGCGCCGTACCACCACCGTGCTCGATTACGTGCGCGAATCGTTGCATCGTACAGGTACCAAAGAGGGCTGCGCCGAAGGCGACTGCGGCGCTTGCGTCGTGTTAGTCGGCGAACTGGCCGCTGACGGCAAAACCGTCAACTACATCCCAACTAATTCGTGCATGCAACTTTTGCCATCGATTGATGGTAAATCACTCAAAACGGTAGAGAGTTTGCAAGGCGCAGACGGCTCGCTGCACCCTGTTCAAGAAGCCATGGTGACTTGTCACGGCTCACAGTGCGGCTTTTGCACACCAGGCATTGTGATGAGCTTGGCTAACCTATCGGACACCCATGCCAAGTGCGGCACATGCCCAAGCCGACAACAAATTAACGACTCGCTGCAAGGCAATCTGTGCCGCTGCACGGGCTACAAACCCATTGTGGATGCGGCTTTGCAGGCAACGCCTACTAAGATTGAAGATGCTGCGGACGTTGCCCTGCTCAAAGAAATCCAGCGCCCAAATGAGGCAACGATTGGTCTTGATGGTCAAACCGTGATCGAGCCCGTGCTGCGTACCAAAAAGGGCAACGAGTTTGTCGCGCCAGCTACCACTGCCGAAGTCGCCGAGTATTTGCTGGCACACCCCAAGGCTACTCTTCTTGCAGGCAGCACCGAAATTGGCTTGCAAGTGAACAAGCAATTTAGCCGCCCCGATTACATCGTGTACTTGGGCAACGTGGCGGAACTCAAAACTGTCAAAGAATCTGCGGCAAACTGGACGATTGGCGCGGCGGTATCGCTCACTACTGTCGAGTCCTTGGTTAGCACCGCCTACCCCGACTTTGCCGAAGTGCTCAGGCGCTTTGGCTCGCCGCCCATTCGCTCCACCGCCACGCTGGCGGGCAATATCGCCAACGGCTCACCCATTGGTGACTCCATGCCCTGCTTGATGGCGCTGGATGCCGAGCTCGTTCTTCGCAAAGGCGACAAAACGCGCAAGGTGTCCATCAACGCTTTCTACACAGACATGAAAGCTAATGTGCTGCAAAGCGGCGAATTTATTGAAGCAGTGGTACTGGCGAAGCCCTTATCCAGCAAGGCTTTCAGAGCACATAAGGTCAGTAAGCGTTTCGATCAAGATATCTCGGCAACTTGCTGCGCGATGTCGTTTGAAGTCAGGGTAGGCGGTGCTGACCAAGGACTCGACAGCGGTG
>JANPAY010000206.1:0-1865 GCA_031430155.1 Comamonadaceae bacterium | reverse complement strand
GACGTGACGCGCTACACGCTGCAATGCTTTGGCGGCGCGGGCGGGCAGCACGCGTGCTTGGTGGCCGATGCGCTGGGGATGACGAGCGTGCTGGTGCACCCGCTGGCGGGTGTGCTGTCGGCCTATGGCATGGGCTTGGCGGATCAGTCCGTGATGCGTGAGCAGGCGGTGGAGCAGCGTCTCTCTGCTGATGCGGTTCCAGCGATTTTTAAAACGCTCGTTAGCCTACAAGCCGCATCCAGATTGGCACTCGAGGCACAAGGGCTGGGAGGGCAGAGTGTGCGTGGCCTGCAGCGAATGCATATTAAATATGAGGGTACGGACACGGCGTTGGTGGTGGATGTGACGGATTCTAGAAATGTTGCTCAGATTCAAACGCTATTTGAAGCGGCGTATCAGCAGCGCTTTGCCTTTTTGATGCAAGGCAAGGCGCTGGTGGTGGAGGCAGTTTCCGTGGAAGCGATCAGTAGCGGGGACGCGCCTGCCGAGCCTTTGCATGCATTGTGCGAGCCACGCGAAACACCAGCCGATAGCACGGTTCGCATGTATTCAGAAGGCGCTTGGGTGGATGTCCCCTTGGTGGTGCGAGCCTCCATGCGGCCTGGCGAGCATTTAACGGGCCCCGCCATCATTGCCGAGCCCAACGCCACGACGGTGATTGAAGCGGGTTGGCAGGCCAAACTTACCGAGCACAACTGCCTTGTCCTCTCGCGCATCACGGCGCGCAAAGCGGTCTATGCCGTGGGCACCCAGGTTGATCCTGTCCTACTCGAAGTGTTCAACAAACTCTTTATGAACATCGCCGAGCAAATGGGTTTGCAACTGCAAAATACAGCGTATTCGGTCAATATCAAAGAGCGGCTGGACTTTAGTTGTGCGCTGTTTGACGCAGATGGCAACTTGATTGCCAACGCGCCGCACATGCCTGTGCATTTGGGATCGATGGGCGAGAGCATCAAGACCGTGATTCGGGATAACAAAGATGCCAAAGGTCAAAGCGCCATGAGGCCTGGCGACGTGTTTGTGCTGAATGATCCGTATCACGGCGGGACGCATTTGCCTGATGTGACGGTGATAACGCCTGTTTATTTGGATTCGCAGGGGCAAAAAAATACCGCACGCCAACCCAATTTCTTTGTGGGCTCACGCGGACACCACGCCGATATTGGCGGGACGACCCCAGGCTCGATGCCGCCGTTTTCCACCACGATTGACGAAGAGGGCGTGCAAATCGTCAATTTCAAATTGGTCGATCAAGGTGTGTTGCAAGAAGAAAAAATGCTGGAGCTCTTGCGCACAGGCGGCGGCACAACAACGTACCCCAGCCGCAATCCTGCGCAAAATATGGCCGACATGAAAGCGCAAATTGCGGCCAACCAGCGCGGCGCACAAGAGTTGCAAAAGATGGTGGATGAATACAGCTTGCCAGTCGTCGAGGCTTACATGCGCCACGTCCAAGACAACGCCGAAGAGGCCGTGCGGCGTGCGATTGCGAAGCTTTGCGCCGTAAGCCAATTGGGGTCAGACCCCGCCGTCGCTTCGCGCCAGCCCTGGGTCAGACCCCAATTGTTTACTCTGCTACTGGACAACGGAGCTCACATCACAGTAGCTATCACACTTGATGCCAAAACCCGCAGCGCCATCATTGACTTCACAGGCACATCACCGCAGCAAATCAATAACTTCAACGCGCCGCGTGCCGTGTGTATGGCCGCCGTGCTCTACGTGTTTAGAACGTTGGTGGACGATGACATCCCGCTAAACGCAGGTTGCTTAAAGCCCATCACGGTCATCATCCCCGAGGGCTCGATGCTCAACCCACTGCCGCCCGCCTCCGTAGTGGCGGGCAATGTGGAGACATCGAG
>JANPAY010000205.1:0-3216 GCA_031430155.1 Comamonadaceae bacterium | reverse complement strand
GGCTTCTTGTTGCAGGAACTTCAAAAGCCCACAGCACGGATTGAGGATGTTTTTAAGCGAGTTCGCTTTGCAGTCCGCAAAGCCAGTAACGGCGCACAAATTCCGTGGGAAACAACGAGCCTTGAGGATGATTTTGTTTTTAATTCTGGCGTAAAAAAAATCGTCGAGCAATCTAAACGTGAAATAGACAACCAATTTGATATAGAAAAAGCTGAGTGGGATAGGATTAAAGAAAATAAGTCTGCTGATCCGTTTTATGCTTTTATACAAAAGTATCCCAATGGACTTATGGCTGCAACAGCTAGCAACATGATTGAGCGCTTAAGTGTCGCCAAGACGGAAACTGTCAAAGATAAATTAGGACAAACTGTTTCTGCAAGCGCATTGTTGCAATATAAGCTCGGAGACAATGTGACCTATGAGCGGACTGATGGCTTTACGAAAAACAAAGAGTTGATTCGCCGCACCGTTGAAAAAATTAACGATGGAAAAGCATATTTTTCCGATGGCAGTATTTTGACTTTGAGTGGCGAAACGGTTGTTGATTCACAATTCAATCACATGTTCGATCCTCCACTTGTTAATTTACCATCTGCAAATTTAAAGATTGGTGCAAAGTGGCAATCGCGTAGCAAAATCAAAATGGGTAGAGGGCCTGTAATGGGACAGACTGGCTCATTCGACGTAGAAGGGCGTGTCACAGCATTTGAAAGCATTACTGTTCGAGCTGGCACGTTTCTAACTTACAAGGTAGAAGTGTTAGGGTTTATTGCTCCATGGGGTACGCGCCGAGAAGCGATCTATTGGATTACTTCTGACGGATTTGTATTAAAACAAAATTTTGAATCGCGTTATAGAGGAGGACGTGAACTTTGGAGCGAGGAAGCGGTATCCATCACACGCGGCGCGAGTTAATTGACACTACATTGACATAAAACCCCTATGAAAACCATCAACACCCCCATCATGGCTGGCTCGGCCAAACACCAAGGCGAACAAGGCAAAGAATTACCGCACGAGTCCGCGCATCTACACGTCACGGGCAAAGCCGTCTACACCGACGACATCCCTGAGCTGCAAGGTACGCTATACGGGGCTTTGGTACTGTCCCCCACGGCGCACGGTGAATTGATTGGTGAGGGTATTGATCGCGCCGCCATTTTGGCTATGCACGGCGTGGTGGCGGTGTTTACCGCCGCCGACATTCCAGGCGAAAACAACTGCGGCCCGATCATTCACGACGACCCGTTCCTCGCCGCTGGCAAGGTCGAATTTTTAGGACAGCCTGTAGCGCTGGTTGTCGCACGCGACATGCTTTATGCACGCGAAGCAGCCAACGCCGCTGTGGTGGCCGTCAAAGAACTGCCTGCGATTCTGACAATTGACGAGGCAATGGCAGCCAAAAATTTCATCATGCCTGCCAAGGGAATCACGCGGGGTGAACCTGCCAAAGCCATAGCCAGCGCGCCTTACAAGCTATCAGGCCGTACCGAATGCGGCCAGCAAGAGCAGTTTTATTTGGAAGGCCAAATCACCTATGCCGTGCCCCGTGAGGACGACCAACTTACGCTCTACGTCTCCACGCAGCACCCCGATGGCAATCAGCGCGAAGCAGCTTCTGCGCTCAACCTCACGACCAACGATGTCGAGGTGATTTGCCGCCGCATGGGCGGTGCATTTGGTGGCAAAGAAGGCAATGCGTCTATCTTTAGTCAGTCGGCAGCGCTGGCGGCATTCAAGCTCAAACGCCCTGTCAAACTGCGAGCCAATCGCGATGACGACATGATGATTACAGGTAAGCGCCACGATTTCAGACTCGACTACGAATGCGGCTTTGACGCATCAGGTCGCATCTTGGGCGTGGACTTCGTGCTGGCTTCACGCTGTGGTTACAGCACCGATTTTTCGGGCCCTGTCAACGACCGCGCGCTCTTGCATATTGACAACTGCTACTATTTGCCGAACCTATCTATCATTGGCCACCGCTGCAAAACCAACATGCAAAGCGCAACGGCATTCCGCGGTTTTGGTGGCCCGCAAGGGATGTTTGGCATCGAGACGGTGATTGAGCAAATCGCCAACAAACTAGGGCTTGATCCGCTGGATGTTCGGAAAGCCAATTTGTACCAAGACCCCAAAATCTCGGGCAACCCTGAGTCGCTAACGACCCAGTACAACCAAGAAATTGAAGACTGGATTGGCGACAAAGTGATTGACCAGTTGGAGGCTGAATCCAACTACAGAGCTAGAAGAGTTGAAATTAAGAATTTCAACTCCGCCAATAAATACAAAAAGCGCGGCCTATCGCTAGTCCCGCTCAAGTTTGGCATTAGCTTTACCGCGACCATGCTGAACCAAGGCGCAGCTTTGGTCAACATTTACCAAGACGGATCGGTCAGCGTGAACCACGGCGGCACCGAGATGGGACAGGGTTTAAACACCAAGATGGCGCAGGTCGCAGCCGATGGTTTGCGCATCCCCGTATCCTTGGTTCGCGTCACGGCAACCGATACACAAAAAGTTCCCAACGCGAGCGCCACTGCGGCTTCCAGCGGTGCGGACATCAATGGCGCGGCGATCAATGACGCGACGCGTCAACTGCGCGAACGCTTGGATGCGTTAGACGCAGGACGCAATTTACCGTGGGCGGATTTGATCAAACAAGCCTGGCTCAACCGCGTACAACTCGGTCAAACGGGCTACTACATGACACCCGATATCCAATACGACTTCATGACGCTGCAAGGCAAAGCTTTCTACTATTTCTGCTACGGCGCGGCGGTAACGGAGACCGAAATCGACACGCGAACGGGCGAGTGGTGGCTTAAAAAAGTGGACATAGTGCATGACGTGGGACAGTCCATTAATCCCGCCATTGACAAAGGTCAAATCGAAGGCGCGTATGTGCAAGGCATGGGCTGGCTGACCATGGAAGAGTGCATTTGGGACATGAAGCGCGGGACAAAGAACTACGGCAAGCTGCTCACGCACGGCCCCTCCACCTACAAAATCCCAGTTGCATCTGACATCCCCGAGCATTTCAATATCTCGTTTTTTGACACTCAAAACGTCAAACCCACGCCGTTTAGAAGCAAAGCCGTCGGCGAACCGCCGCTGATGCTGGCGCTGTCGGCGTACTTCTCGCTGCGTGATGCAGTCGTGGCTGCGGGTGGGAATCAGAATTTAGTCAGCATGGATGCACCTGCTACACCTGAA
>JANPAY010000204.1:0-3493 GCA_031430155.1 Comamonadaceae bacterium | reverse complement strand
GTAAACCGTACCTTGGGTCTGAATTTCGTATGTGCTCGGAGGGGGTCCCTCTTGAAAAACGCAATTGGTCACAAGCGTATCGTTTTCGAGGATGCAGTGCTTTAAGACGTTGCCCGAGAGATCTGCAAAATTTAGGCTCACGGTATTGATGCTCAATACGGAGTCCGTAGAATTAAAATCCAAAGCGCTTGCCGCAGGCTATCAGCCCGTGACATTGGGGAATCGGGTGCTACGCGCGGAGACGGCAGCGATAGCGGCTTTGGTCACCTTGGCTTGCGGATAAGATAGTATTTTTTACTAACTGGGAGATTGAGATGGGTATGTTCGGCAATATTTTGGGTGCAGTTTTGGGCAACATGGGTCAGCAAGGCGGGACTGCAGGTGCCATTGCCAGCGTAGCAGGCAGTCTCTTGGCGAACGATGGCGATCACGGTGGCCTTGGTGGTTTGGTTGGCAAGTTCGAGCAAGCGGGGCTTGGCAACGTCGTCAGCTCTTGGATTGGCAGTGGTCAAAACTTGCCGATTAGCGCCGACCAATTACAAAGCGTACTGGGCTCCGATGCCGTCGCAGGTATTGCCGCCAAGCTGGGCATCAATCCCGCTGATGCCATGGGTCAGCTCAGCACGATGTTGCCAGGTTTGGTAGACAAGCTCACACCGAACGGCGCGGCGCCAACGGGTGGCCTTGGCAATATGGGCGACCTAGCTGGCATGCTGGGCGGATTGCTCGCCAAAAAATAATGGATTCCCGCCTACGCGGGAATGACAGTCAGCTTTGCCAACTCGGACTGGATACGCGCGAGCACAGGCGTCCAGTTCCACGTTTTACCGTCTTCGTCGGATTGCCTAAACAAACGCACATTGGGATACCACGGTGTATCTTCGCACCCCTCTAGCCAGCGCCAGTCGGAGGATGCCGCAATCAGCGCCCACACGGGTTGACCCAAAGCACCCGCCAAATGCACGACCGCCGTGTCAACACTAATCAATACATCAAGCTGCATAACCAGCGCAGCCGTATCTGAAAAATCTTTAATTTCATGCTCTGCTCGCACAATCCGCTGGCACGCGGCTAAGTCCGCCAAATCAGATTCTCGCGGCCCCACCTGCACCGAGACAAACTCTATCTGTGGGAAAGCGTCAATCAGCGGTAGCAGCTGGGCAAACGCGAGCGAGCGATTACGGTCGTTGTCATGCGTCGGGCGACCGCACCAAGTCAAACCGACTCTTAATTTTTGCTTTTTGCGCTTATCCCGTTTTGGCAATCGCTCTTGCCAAAGCCTTACCCGCTCTGGGCTCGCGAATAGATAAGGCGTAGCGCTTGGGATGTTATTAGTCGTGAGTCCCAGCGGCGCAGGCAGCGACATGAGTGGCGCGTGATAGTCATAGCCTTGCGGAATGTCGTTCCACGGACGAATCTCGTGCACGCCCTCAACACCAACAAAGTTTTCGCAAATCTCACGGGGCATAAAGATGGTGACGTGCGCTCCTCGTGCGGCCACATCCTTGGCGAAGCGAATGAACTGAAACGCATCGCCGTAGCCTTGTTCAAAATGCAACAAAATGCGCTTGCCCTGCAAATCCTGCCCCGTCCAAAGCGGCATCGGTAATTGCAAATAGGCGGGCTTTAAGTGATCCGTTTTCCAGCGCCACTCGTACATCGGCCAAGCCTTCGGATAATCGCCCAACCGTAAAAGCAAGTTCGACAAATTCCAAAACGACAGGTGATGATTCGGGTCCACACGGCCCGCTCGCTCGTACATCTCAATCGCTTCGGTATAGCGCCGCTCGCTCGCCAAATAAACACCGTAGTTGTAAAGCGTCATCCAATGGTTCGGGTCTACCGACAGCGCTGTTTTAAAACAGGTCTCGGCCTCTAAGCCATGCCCTGCTTGGCCTCCCAGCAAGTTACCCTTAGCGGCCAAGGTTATTAAGTGCAGTGGGTTAATCGCCAGCCCACGGTTCATCAACATCAAGGCCTGCGTCACTTCTTTGCCCTCGCTGTGCAGTCCCGCCAGCACATGCAAGGACTCGACATCGTTAGGATTCATTGACAGTGCCCGCTCATAGCTTGCCATCGCTGCAGTTCGCTCTTTGGCTTGGTACTGCGTCCAACCCAGATTGCGAAAAAGCGCACAAGCCTCATCCGAGCGACCCAGTGCGAGCAAAATCTGCGTGGCATTATTGAGTGCGTCTAACCTGTGTGGCTCTAATGCCAAGGCTTGCCGCACATACGCCAGAGCATCCACCCAGCGCCCCAGCGCTGCTAGCGCCGCCGAGGCGTTGCTCCACGCCATCACGTGATCGATATCCTGCGTAAGAATTTGCTGACACGTCGCCAGCGTCAACTCTGGCTGACCCGCGTGATACTGCTGGGCTGAAAGCGCAATGAGCTGATCGAAGTTTGCAGGCTGCGCGATCGTGAAATTCATTTGCGATTGACCAGCACAATGCCCACACCCACCAGCACCAAGGCCGCCACAAGCCTAACGGTGATCGGCTCGCCAAGCCATATGGCGGCAAACACTAAGGCAAACACGGGGGTTAAAAATACAAAAGATGAGAGTTTGGTTGCGGGGTAATGACCCAGGAGCCACATCCACGTGAGGTAACTGGCAAACGCACCAATCACGGCCTGCACAATCAGCGAGCTCCAAGCAAATGCGTTCATGCGAGGAAGCGTGTCGCTCCAGCTTTCACCCAACATGGGCGAGAGCGCCAACAAAATCAGGCTGCTGATGGCGAGTTGATAAAAAAGCAGCTTCTCGGCGCGAATACCCCCCAACTTGGTCGCGCGAATCACGACCGTAGTGAGTCCCCAAAAAAAGCCAGCAGCAAGAGCAAGGCCATCGCCAAGCCAAGACCCCCCAGCAAAGTTATCCATCATGGCGAACACGACCGCCACGAAGGCACAGCCCAACCCCAGCCACTGCACGGGCTTTAATTTTTCACTCGCCACAAAGCGCGGCAACACCAGCGCCACCACAAACGGCGCGGTGTACAAAAACACCGTTAGCCGTGATGCGCTGGTATGAACAAGGCCGATGTAAAGACAAGTGAATTCCAGCGCAAACAGGCCCCCAACAAGCAAACCCGCGGCCAGTGTGCCGTCCGCGCCCCACAAATCAATTTTGCGAAAGCGGCACCACAGCATCAGCACCAGCGTGCCCAGCACAAAGCGCACGCTGACTTGCATCACGGGTGGAATCAACGGCAACGTGGCTTTAACCAGCGCTTGTTGCCAACCCCAAAAAATGCAGCAAATGAGCAAAAGACCGATGGCGAGTGCATCGAGATGGGGTTTGCGAGCAAAAGATGTAGTCATGGCTTTAGTTTATGCTCTACTCTACAACTATGGAAAAGCGCGTCACCTTCTCTTCTCGAATCACACATCGCTGGTTGCCATGGCTCTTGCTTGCGCCCCAGCTCGTGATCGTGGCGCTATTTTTCTTTTGGCCTGCCGGGCAGGCGCTCTATCAATCGGTGCTGCAAGA
>JANPAY010000203.1:0-3019 GCA_031430155.1 Comamonadaceae bacterium | reverse complement strand
GGGCGAAATTGAAGAGATTAGCAACCCCAAAGTGAAGGCGGGCAAGAAGGCGCTGCTGGCAGAGCAAGTGCAGCTCAAGGCTACGTTCCTTGCGGTGGTGGATACCGTGCGTGACGAGTCAAATAAAGACGCGGCGGTGCGTATCGTGATTGAGCCCAAAAGCTCGCGCATAGAGCAGCAAGATTTGATTACCACGCTGCTCGCGCACACCTCACTAGAGACATCCTCCAGCATCAACATGACCGCCATTGGCATTGACGGTAGGCCGATTCAAAAAAGCCTGCGCCAGATGCTGAACGAGTGGGTCATGTTCCGCGCACAAACGATTGAGCGGCGCAGCAAACACCGCCTCGGCAAGGTCTTGGAGCGCATTCACATCTTGGAAGGGCGGCAGTTGGTGCTGCTCAATATCGACGAAGTGATTGCCATCATCAGGCAGTCAGATGAACCCAAAGCGGCGCTGATTGCACGCTTCAAACTATCAGATCGACAAGCCGAAGACATCTTAGAAATCCGCCTGCGTCAACTGGCAAGACTAGAAGCCATCAAGATTGAACAAGAGCTATCGGCGCTACGCAAAGAGCAAGAAAAACTTGAAGAAATTTTGAATAGCCCCGCCGCACTGAAACGCCTGATGATTAAAGAGATTGAAGCGGACGCAAAAGTATTTACGGACGCACGCCGCACCTTAATTCAAGAAGAAAAACGCGTGGTGGTTGAAATCAAAATTGTCGATGAACCGATGACCGTGATCATCTCGGACAAAGGCTGGGTGCGGACGCAAAAAGCGCATGGCATCGACAAAAGCACGCTCACGTTTAAAGCGGGTGATGCCTTGCACGCGACGTTTGAATGCCGCTCGATTGACGCGCTCATCGTCTTTGGTACAGCCAACGACAAAGGAGTCCGTGTGTACTCCGTTGCCGTGTCGGCGTTGCCAGGTGGACGAGGCGATGGACAGCCCATTTCAAGCTTGATTGAACTAGAAGCGGGCACGCAGGCGCAGTACTATTTTGCAGGCGCAATAGAAGAGCAACTCTTGCTATCAAGCAGTGGCGGCTACGGTTTTTATGCCAGCGTTGCCAACATGATTTCGCGCCAAAAAGCAGGCAAGGCGTTTGTGAGTTTGAGTGCTGGCGAAACCCTGAATGCGCCAACATACATTGGCTCTGCAAGCCACGTAGTTTGTGCCTCGCGCGAGGGGCGCTTACTCAGCTTTGCACTCGCCGACTTGCGCCAAATGGCAGGCGGTGGACGCGGCCTGATGTTGATGGACATAGACGCCAAAGACGCGCTGGCAGGCGTAGCGGTAATTGCGCAAGGCGCGGCAGCGATGCTGTATGGCGCAGGGCGCAGCGGCAAAGAAAAAACAGAAAAACTAGATCACAAAATGATTGCCATGACCACCGCACCACGTGGTCGCAAAGGCAAAGTTTTGGACGTGGGATTCAAAATTACAGGGCTGAAGGCGACTTAATGGATATCACACTCTTACTCAAAGCCGCCCTCATGGGCATCGTCGAAGGACTCACCGAGTTCCTGCCTATCTCGTCCACAGGACACCTCATCTTGGCGGGCGCACTGCTCGGCTTTGACGACGACAAAGCCAAGGTGTTTGATATCGCGATTCAAACAGGCGCGATCTTTGCGGTCATCCTGGTGTATTGGCAAAAGATTAAGGACACGGTGGTGACATTGCCCACAAGCCAAGCCAGTCGTGGCTTTGCGCTGAATGTGCTAATTGCTTTTGTTCCTGCTGTGGTGCTGGGGCTGCTCTTTGGCAAATACATTAAGGCGCATTTGTTTACGCCCGTGGTGGTGGCAACGACGTTTATTGTGGGCGGCTTGATTATTTTGTGGGTCGAAAAACGAGCAGAGCGCCAAGCGGTAGCCGCAAACAATTGGGGTCTGACCCAAGCCCAAAGCGAAGCGACGGTGGGGTCTGACCCCAATTGGCTTGCGGCGGAATCGAAGCAAGAAACGGTCGAGAGCATGACCCCACTCCTCGCGCTCAAAGTCGGCCTAGTCCAGTGCCTCGCCATGATTCCTGGCACCAGCCGTAGCGGTGCAACGATTATTGGCGGCATGCTCTTGGGCTTATCGCGCAAAGCCGCCACAGATTTTTCGTTCTACCTCGCCATCCCTACGCTGATTGGCGCAGGTGCCTACAGCCTCTACAAAGAGCGTGCGCTGCTCTCGATGGCTGATGCGCCGTTGTTCGCAGTCGGTTTGCTGTTCTCGTTTTTAAGCGCTTGGGTCTGCGTACGCTGGCTGCTCAAATACATTGCCACACATAGCTTTGTGGTGTTTGCTTGGTACCGCATTGCGTTTGGCATTGTGGTGCTGGCGACTGCGTATTCGGGCACAGTCAAGTGGAGCGCTTGAGGAGGCCCGTTTAAGCCGCAGGCCACCAAGGCAAGATTCGGTGCAAGGACTGCACTTGCCCTGACTCATGTGGCGCGTAGCCACTGATTTGCGCTAGTTTGCGCTGCCAATCCTGCGTTTCTAGAAATAGCCGCAGATGAGCGATGGGCTCAGACTCCAGCGCCGATTTGAGGCATACCAGCCAATAGTTTTCTTGCGCCAAGGGCACAAAATCTAACCCTAGATTGTGCGCGGCGGCTTTAATGGCCAACCCAGTTTGAGCCTCACCCGATGCGACCGCCTGCGCAATCGCGCTATGTGAGGGCTCCTCTAATGCCGTGTTTTGCAAATCGGCAAGACTCAGTTTTTCTTGCTGCATCAACTCCGCCAGCAACACGCGAGTGCCAGAGCCTTGGCTGCGCTGGGCAAAACGTGCTTTTTTTGTCACTACATCCTGCAGGCTCTTTAGCCCCAGCGGATTACCCGGCCTTACAACCAAACCTTGCTCCCTTGTGGCAAATCCAATAATTTTGTGTTTGCCGCGCTCTAGCAACTTGCGGTAACTTTGCGCCGCAACCGAGCTGCGCTTGGGTTGTTCTAGGCAATGAAATCCCGCGATCACGCAGCGCTCTTCGTTGAGCGCTCGAATGGCATC
>JANPAY010000202.1:0-10313 GCA_031430155.1 Comamonadaceae bacterium | reverse complement strand
AGCATGATTGAGAGCATCTAGTCTTTCTTGCGCCAAGTTTGGTAGCAAAACCATATATTTTTTATTGTCTTTGATTGCAATGACAACATAGTTCGATTTTTCCGATTCTGGAATTATGGCAATCGCTTGATAAATATTTTTTGCGGCTTGCACGCGATTGGTATTTTCATATAGCTGAGCCATTTCAAAGTAGGCAAACGGATTTTTGGGCTCAACTTTAAGTAGAGGCGTGAGCAATGCTTCTGCACTAGCCCAGTCGCGTCTCTCTAGTGCTGCCTGCGCTTCGGCCAGCGGTGTCAGTGGAACATCTGGCACTCGACTTTGTCCAAGTACCGTGCCATTTAATAGCAGGGCAGTCACGCTTGAGAGCAAGGTGGTGCATAACGCCCGCAAAAGTCTTGAATGAGTTGTCATATACGGCCAATCCCTATCATTATTATTTGGTTGATTCGCGCTCGATGAGCCAACGTCCACGACTCAGTTTGAAGAGCAGAGTTTTGCGAGCTTTGCTACTTTGGTTGTCAGAAAAGTATGACTGTAAAAATCGAGCTTGAACACTGGTTGGTGACAAGCTTGTTATTTCAAGGTTTTTGAAATTAATTTCAATATTAGTCTCTCGACTAATCGTCTCACGTCGTTTATTTTCCCAGGCTGCCCGTGTCGGCATTTCACCACGAAATTCAGGGGTATAGCTGGCGTAATAGTTTGTCAAATCTTTGTTTGCCCATGCAGCCGCCCAACTTTTCATCGCTGTGGTTACCGTTAAATGATTTTCTTTTAAAGATTGTGACGAGGTGGCTTGCTTGCTCGTGGGGTACGTTGTCGATATAACTGTCGTCATCGTCGGGGCCTGAGGAATGGTCGCTACATACTGAGGCACGATTGCAGGCCTATCGTTAATGGCATTGAGTTTGGCTTGCGCAAGGGAGACCAAACTGACTAATCGACTAGCATAGGGCGCACGAACAACGACTGTGTGCTGCTCAGGATCGGCGCCAAGAGTGTTGGTAAGTCCCTGATAAATTTGTTTGGCCAAATCCACGCGGTTGGTGTTTTCGTAGACTTGCGCAAGGTCATAAAAGACGAAGGGATTTTTCGGTTGGCTTTGCGCTAAAGGAATTAAGATGGCCTCCGCTTTTGACCAATTACGATTGGAGACAAAATCATGTGCCTTAGCAATTTGATCGACATCGCTATTTTGTGCAATCGCGTTTGAACTCAAACTGATGCAAAGAGTGAACGCATAAGCGCACGCTCTAATAAGAGCGAGTATGCGATGCGAAAGAAAATGTCGGGGCATGTGAGGGTGTGTATACAAAAATAGCACCCTACATTATAGGCTTTTAGTGTGCAAATTTTGACAATATTCCTTAAAAATGGTGGTTGATAAATTCCCCGATGCCAGTCTCAGCGAATGGGATGGTGTGCGTTGCCTTCACCTCGATACGCCCTGGGTGCAAGGCACCATGACTATTAAGACGCCTTTCAAAATCGAGCTGGAATACGTACAGCGCATGATGGCATGGCTGCTTTTTGTGCCCAGTACCTCGGTAAAAGATCGACAAGCCTTGCAATTAGGACTCGGGTCTGCTGCCGTGACTAAGTGCTGTTACAAAATTTTAGGGATGCGCACGGTTGCAATTGAAATTAACCCAAAAGTAATCATGATGTGTCGGCAGTGGTTTAAGTTGCCGCCAGATAACAATCGGTTGCAAATTGTGTTGGCCGATGCAGCCAATGAGATTCAATCTGCACGCTGGCTGGGCGCAATTGATGCTTTGGCTGTCGACTTATATGACCACGAAGCTGCGGCTCCCGTGATGGACTCCTCCTCTTTTTATGCGGACTGCCGCGCGGTGCTGACAGATGAGGGCGTGATGACGGTTAATTTGTTTGGTCGCGATAACAGCTACAAAGCTAGCTTGGAGAAGATCAAACACGTCTTCGGTGTCGATTGCGTGTGGGCATTCAAACCCACGCGTGAAGGTAATACGGTGGTCATGGCGTTCCGTAGAGCACCGAATATATCACGAGAGGTGTTGACTCAACGCGCTGAAGCGATTGATTCACGGTGGGAGTTGCCCGCGAAAAAATGGTTGAAACTACTTAGCCCCGTAATGTCCGCGTCATCATAGAATCACTTTTTTTACAACTCATCCACAGGATGCATTCATGAAACACATCAAACTTAGCCTAGCCTGCGCGATGGCGCTTGTGGCCATCAACGTTTCCGCACAAACTTACCCAAATAAACCCGTTACGTTGCAAGTGCCATTTGCGCCAGGCGGGACCACGGACATTGTTGCGCGTGTCATTTCCGAGCCTTTGGGAAAATCGCTGGGACAGTCGGTGATTGTTCTTAATAAAGTGGGCGGCGGTGGTGTCGTTGGCGCAGCAGAAACATCCCGCGCCGTGCCAGATGGCTACAACCTTGGTATGGCCACGGTATCGACGACGGCGGCCAATCCTGCGATCAATCCAAAGACCCCCTATAACCCGCTCACAGACTTTACGCCCATCATCAATGTAGCTGCAACGCCCAATGTGATTGCTGTTCACCCTAGTTTTCCAGCCAAGGATTACAAAGGTTTTGTGGAGGAGCTTAAAAAAAATCCAGGTAAGTATTCGTATTCGTCGTCGGGCGTTGGCGGTATTGGGCATTTGCAAACCGAGCTATACAAAAATTTAGCCGGTGTGTTTATTACTCATATCCCTTACTCAGGTGCTGGCCCTGCACTACGCGACACGGTGGGCGGGCAAGTCGCTATTATTTTTGACAATTTACCTTCTGCATTGCCTTTTATCAAAGATGGCAAGTTGATTCCAATTGTGGTGGCGGCACCCACACGTTTAGCCGTGTTGCCAAATGTGCCTACATTTAAAGAAGTGGGCTTAGAGCCTGTGAATCGCATGGCTTATTACGGCATCTACGGCCCTAAGAATTTACCCAAAGAAGTTGTGGACAAAATTAACGCTGGCGTTAAAAAAGCAGTAGAAGACCCCGTGATTAAAAAGAAAATCGAAGACACGGGCTCGCTGATCATTGCCAATACGCCAGAACAATTTGCCGCGCAAATCAAAGCTGAGTTTGAGGTGTACAAAAAAGTGGTGATCTCTGCGAAACTCAAGCTGGATTAATGTCCGCGCCATCGCTTGTTCTTGTCGATAGTTTCATTGATGCTCTTTGGCTAGAAGAGGGGCTAGCCAAAAACACCTTAGAAGCCTATCGACGTGACCTCAAGCTCTTTGCCGCATGGCTGATCCAGCAAGGACGTAGCTTAGACGCCGCAACGCAATCAGACATCGACGGCTACTTTGCCGCCAAGCATAAAGAAACCAAAAGCAGCACGGCAAATCGCCGCCAAGCCGCGTTTAAACGCTTTTTTAGATGGGCGATGCGCGAGCGTCACATGGCCCAAGACCCAACGCTCAAACTGGTCAGCGCCAAAGCTTTGCAGCGTGCCATCAAGACGTTATCTGAGGCACAAGTCGAATCGCTCTTAAATGCGCCGAATATCGAAACAACGCTTGGCCTGCGAGATCGTGCCATGCTGGAACTCCTCTACGCTTGCGGCTTGCGGGTCAGCGAGCTGGTGAGTCTGAAGACGTTTTATGTCAGCATGAATGACAACGCCCTGCGCGTGACAGGCAAAGGCAGCAAAGAGCGTGTCGTGCCGTTTGGACAGATTGCCGCACAGTGGATAGAGCGCTACCTCAAAGAATCGCGGGCTGAGATTTTGAGTGGGCAACTTACCGATGACTTGTTTGTAACGACGCGCGGCAGCAGCATGACCCGCGAAGGCTTTTGGCACATCATCAAAAAATATGCGCTGCTGGCAGGCATTACGTCACCCCTGTCGCCGCATACGCTGCGTCATGCGTTTGCCACGCACTTACTGAATCACGGTGCAGATTTGCGGGCGGTGCAGCTCTTGCTAGGCCACGCGGACATTACCACCACGACGATTTATACGCATGTGGCGAGGGAGCGTTTGAAGCAAATTGTGCATCAGCATCACCCTAGGGGGTGACTCTGGGATAATCAAGGATTCCTCAACACGCATGCACTGATAGGCAATCCCGTGAATCCAAACAAAAAAGTATTTATCAAAACCTTTGGCTGCCAAATGAACGAGTACGACTCGGACAAGATGGTGGACGTGATGCACAGCGCTGAGGGCTACATCCAAACCGATAACGTGGATGAGGCGGATCTCATCTTGTTTAACACCTGCTCGGTGCGCGAAAAAGCGCAAGAGAAAGTGTTTAGTGACCTTGGGCGCGTGAAGCATCTCAAAGCCAAGGGCGTGCAAATTGGCGTGGGTGGTTGCGTCGCCAGCCAAGAGGGTGCTGCCATCATCGCCCGTGCGCCCTACGTGGACGTGGTGTTTGGCCCGCAAACCTTGCATCGCTTGCCTGAGTTACTCTCTGCCCGCAAAGCCAAAAACAAACCGCAAGTCGATATTACGTTCCCTGAGATTGAGAAGTTCGATCACCTGCCGCCCGCCCGTGTGGACGGGGCTTCCGCCTTTGTCTCCATCATGGAAGGCTGCTCCAAATATTGCTCCTACTGCGTGGTGCCTTACACACGCGGCGAAGAGGTGAGTCGCCCGTTTGATGACGTGATGGCAGAGATCAAACACCTGACCACCCAAGGGGTGATTGAAGTGAATTTGCTTGGACAAAACGTAAACGGTTACCGTGGCCACCTTGTCAAAGGTGATGAGACGAGCGAGGTCGTAGACTTCGCTTATTTGCTAGATCGCATTGGCGAAATGGATGAGATCCAGCGTATTCGTTACACCACCAGTCACCCCAACGAATTTGGTCAGCGCTTGATTGATTGCTATGCTCGGAACCCCAAGCTAGTGAATCATTTGCACTTGCCTGTGCAGCATGGTTCGGATCGCATTTTGATGGCGATGAAGCGTGGCTACTCAGCGATTCAGTTCAAAAGCACCATCCGTAAGCTACGCGCCATTCGTCCTGATATTTCGATATCAAGCGATTTCATCGTGGGATTCCCGGGCGAGACGGATGCGGATTTCGAAAAACTGATGGATCTCATCAACGAAATTGGTTTTGACAACAGTTTCAGTTTCATTTTTAGCCCACGTCCCGGCACGCCAGCGGCTAATTTGCAAGACGACACGCCGCACGAAGTCAAGCTCAAAAGGTTGCAACATCTGCAAGCCACTATTGAAGCGAATGCACAAAAAATCGCCGAGAGCAAATTGGGTTCTGTACAGCGCGTGCTGGTGGAGAGTGTGGCAAACAAAGCGGAAGGCCAATTGTTAGGGCGCACCGAATGCAATCGGTTGGTGAGCTTTGTGGGCAACCCACGTTTGATTGGTCAATTGGTGGATGTGACGATCACAGTTGCGAAGGCGTATTCGTTTAAGGGTGAAATTGTGACGATTGAGGCTGTCCTTGGCTAACTTCCAAGCAGGCATCCTCGCCGAAGTCCCACGCTTCGGTCGTTACGTCTTTTTTGGCCTAAACCGTGGTGCGAGCGCGGCAGATATTCTGCAAGCGCTCAGCACTCTTGCCCCTAAGCCACGTCAGCTGGACGTTGTGGTGGGCATTGGCCTAGAGGCCGCGCACGCTGTGGGCTACAGCGTTGCAGGCTTGCGCGAGTTTGAGGCGGTGACTACAACATCTAAAACTCTGATTCCATCCCACCCAGCAGCGCTGCTTTTATGGCTGCGTGGGGATGAGGCCGAGGCACTTGAGCGATTAGAAAAAAAGCTCGTACGGCAGTTAAAAGACACGTTCGTATGGCGCGAATCAGTCGCTGCGTTTAAGCACACGCTTGGCAAAGACAAAACTGCACGCGATCTCACGGGCTACGAGGATGGCACGGAAAATCCACACGGTGCGGCGGCTCGCTCTGCGGCCTTTTTACAAAGTGACGATCCCGTTTTAAACGGCTCTAGTTTTTTAACCCTCCAGCGCTGGCAGCATGACTGGCAAGCCTTTGGTGCCATGACGACGCATGAGCAAGACCACGCCATAGGTCGCCGTCAATCAGATAATGAAGAGTTAGAAGATGCGCCCGAGTCGGCGCATGTGCGGCGCACCGCGCAGGAAGGTTTTGAGCCCGAAGCGTTTGTGCTGCGTCGCTCTATGCCGTGGCGAAGTGAGCAAGCTGGCGATAAAAGTTCGGGCTTGATGTTCGCGGCGTTTGGCAATTCCTTCGATGCCGTCGAGGCACAAATGCGCCGTATGGCAGGTTTGGACGATGGTGTCATGGACGCAATTTTTCAGTTTTCTAAACCTATGACCACGTCTTATTTTTGGTGTCCACCCGCGATAATGAATTTATGACCACTGCCAATCTCACTAGCTCCAATCTGATCAATGCCGACCTGCATTGCCACTCAGTCGTGTCAGACGGCACGCTCACGCCCGAAGCGGTAGCTGAGCGAGCCGCCAAAAATGGTGTGGAACTCTGGGCGCTGACTGATCACGATGAGCTGGGCGGCATTGCGCGGGCTCGTGCTGCTGCCAAAGCCAATGGTATGAACTACCTGACGGGCGCCGAAGTTTCGGTCACGTTTGCCGACAAAACGGTTCATATCGTGGGGCTTGGTTTTGATGAAACTAACCCGCAGCTCATAGCTGGCTTGGCTTCCGTCAGGGGCGGTCGTTTGGAGCGAGCGCATGAGATGTCGGATGGCCTCGCCAAAGTGGGCATCAAAGGTGCGTTTGAAGGTGCTCTTAAATATGTGGGGAATCCAGACCTCATTTCGCGTTCCCACTTTGCGCGGCATTTGGTGGCGAGTGGCGTATGCCCAGATACCAATTCTGTGTTTCGGAAATATTTAACCGAAGGCAAGCCAGGTTTTGTACCGCATCGCTGGGCGAAGCTCAAAGACGCGGTGACGTGGATTGTTGAAGCTGGCGGTGAAGCGGTGATTGCGCACCCGGGGCGTTATGGTTTTAGCTCGAACGAAGAGTACGCGCTGTTTACCGATTTCAAAAATTTTGGCGGACGCGGCGTAGAGGTGGTGACGGGTAGTCACTCTGAGGCCGAGTACGTGATTTACGCGGATATGGCGAAAGAGTTTAAGTTGGCGGCATCAAAAGGCAGTGATTTTCATTCTCCCGATGAGAGCCGTATCGACCTTGGGACGCTGCCCGATTTGGTGGGCTCACTCACACCTGTGTGGGAGCTTTTGGAAGATAGGATTGCGTAAATAGTTATGGATTTCACTCATATTTTTTCAACGGTTTTGATTTACGCCTTGCCTGTGCTGCTGGCCATTACGCTGCATGAAGCGGCGCATGGCTATGCTGCTCTGCGCTTGGGCGATAACACGGCCTATGTGCTGGGGCGCGTGACGCTCAATCCACTTAAACATATCGATCCCTTGGGCACGATTGCGATGCCGCTTTTGCTTTACTTTGCAACCAACGGCGCGTTCTTGTTTGGCTACGCTAAGCCTGTGCCAGTCAACTTTGGCAGACTCCACAACCCCAAGCGCGATATGGTCTGGGTCGCACTTGCTGGTCCTGCGTCTAACCTTGTGCAGGCGGTGGTGTGGGGCGCACTGCTGTATGTGCTAGTGATTGTGGGCGTGCAAGATAAATTTTTCTTTGCCATGTGCAAGGGTGGCGTGCTGGCTAACGCGGTGATGTTTGCGTTCAATCTCTTTCCGTTGCCGCCGTTAGATGGTGGACGCATTTTGGTTGGACTTTTGCCTTATCCATATTCATACCAAGTGTCGCGCGTGGAGCCTTGGGGATTTTTTATTGTGATGGGCCTTGTGATTGCAGGCATCATTAATACGATTTGGATGTCACCCATGATGGGTTTGACGTATGACTTCTTAGAGCTGGTGCTCTCACCTTTGCGGTATTTAGCGAAAGCGAATTAAGAATATGACGACGATGAACAAAGAGCGAGTGTTGTCGGGCATGCGGCCAACCGGTGCTTTGCATCTTGGCCACTATCACGGGGCAATCAAAAATTGGGTGGAACTCCAGCACACGCATGAGTGCTATTTCTTTGTGGCCGATTGGCATGCGCTGACCACGCATTACGAATCACGCGATGTGATGGAAAAGCATACGTTTGAAATGGTGATTGATTGGCTGGCTTGCGGCATTGACCCCGGCAAATGCACGCTGTTTATACAAAGCCGAATCCCTGAACATGCTGAGTTGTTTACGTTACTTGCCATGGGGACTCCGATGAGCTGGCTAGAGCGCGTGCCGACCTACAAAGACCAGCAGGAAAAGCTGAAGGATAAAGATCTTTCTACTTACGGCTTCTTAGGTTATCCACTGCTGCAAGCCGCAGACATCTTGATCTACAAAGCCAAGTACGTGCCTGTGGGCGAAGACCAAGCCAGTCATGTGGAGTTGACGCGCGAAGCAGCGCGGCGTTTTAACCATCTGTATGGACGCGAGGCGAACTTTGAGGTGCTCTTGGCGGCGACGCTTGAGAAACTGGGTAAGGATGCGTCTAAGCGCTTGGAAAAATCACGCAAAGCTTTCCAAGAGACGGGTGACCAAAAAGCCTTGGAAGGCGCACTGGGCTTTGTGGGCAGTACGCCTTTGCTCACAAGCGACGAGCGTGAACGTTTAACAGGCTGGTTCAGAGGCACAGGTAAAACTATCTTGCCAGAGCCGCAAGTGCTGCTTACCAAGGCCAGCAAGCTGCCAGGGCTAGACGGCCAAAAAATGAGCAAGAGCTACGGTAACTCGATTGCCATCCGAGAAGATGCCAAAAGCATTGAGCAAAAAGTGCGCACTATGCCGACGGATCCTGCACGCGTCAAACTGACCGACAAAGGTGATCCAAATAAATGCCCCGTTTGGCAATTCCATTTGGTGTATTCCGATAAGCCCACGCAAGACTGGGTAGAGCATGGTTGCAAAAATGCCGAATTTGGTTGCTTGACCTGCAAAAAGCCCGTGATCGATGCGATTTTGAAAGAGCAACAACCGATGCTTGAGCGTGCTGCACCCTACGTCGCCAATCCAAAAATCGTGCGCCAGATTGTGGATGCGGGGACGCAAAGAGCACGCACTACCGCACGCGAGACGATGATGGATGTACGCACAGCGATGGGATTAAATTACTAATATGGACTCTCAAACATTACGCGAAAAATACGATAGGCTAGATTGGTTGCCACGCATGGCGATTGCCTTGGCAGGCCTTGCGGCTGCTGGGTTAGCGGCGCTTGCCTTCTTTGTGTGTATTGCACTGGCGGTGGCGTACCCCAACTTACCAGACATTAGCGAGCTATCCGATTACCGTCCCAAATTACCACTGCGCATTTACTCAAGCGAAGGTCTTGTCATTGGTGAGTTTGGCGAGGAGCGTCGCAACCTGACGCGCATCAAAGACATGCCCAAGGTCATGAAAGATGCCGTGCTGGCGATTGAGGATGCGCGGTTTTACGAGCACGGCGGTGTGGATTACATTGGTGTGATGCGTGCGGGACTTGCTAATCTTTGGCGCGCTAAAAGCCAAGGTGCTTCGACGATTACGATGCAGGTCGCACGTAATGTTTACCTCAGTACTGAAAAAACTTTTACGCGAAAAATTTACGAATTGCTGCTCACTTTTAAATTGGAAGCAGGCCTTAGCAAAGATCAGATTCTTGAAATTTACATGAATCAAATCTTTCTAGGCCACAGGGCGTATGGCTTTGCGGCTGCTTCAGAGGCTTATTTTGGTAAGCCGATTAAAGACATCACGATTGCTGAAGCGGCTATGTTGGCAGGACTTCCTAAAGCGCCTTCGGCCTATAACCCGATTAGCAACCCTAAGCGCGCAAGATCGCGGCAGCTCTACATTTTGGAGCGCATGGAAGGACAAGGATTTATTACAACGGCGCAAATGGAGGCCGCTAAGGCGCAGCCGCTGCAAATTAAACAAGGTGGCATTGCCTCTGAAGTGCCGTCAGAATATGTGGCCGAAATGGCGCGCCAACTTATTTACGCACAGTATGGCGACGAGTCTTACACGCGTGGCCTGAATGTTTACACCACGATTAAAGCCGAGCAGCAAATTGCAGCTTACAAATCGCTGCGGGCGGGCATCATGGACTACGAACGTCGTCAGGTGTACCGCGGCCCTGAAGAGTTTGTGGATCTCTCGGATGACCCCAAGCAACTAGCTGAAGACGTACTGGAAGCCCTGCAAGATCACCCCGACAATGGCGATGTGTATGCTGCGGTTGTACTCGAAGTTAACCCTAAAAAAATTGTCGCTGAGCGTAGTAATGGCGAGACGATTGAAATTGTGGGTGACGGCCTAAAGCCCGCCCAGTCTGGTTTGGCAGCTAATGCGAGTG
>JANPAY010000201.1:0-2585 GCA_031430155.1 Comamonadaceae bacterium | reverse complement strand
CGTCGGCGTCTTTGAACCTAGCGACTAAATCGTCCAAGTTGCGGGCGGTGTCGTTGTAAATCGTGACGCTGTGTCCCGCTAGTTTTTGATAGCAGTCAAGTGTTGTCACGCAGTTTTGATAGTCATCAGGAATTACGATATGCATAGGCTACATTGTGGCTGATGAAATCCCAATTGAATATCTTGATGTCGGAGCAAGCCATCGCACTGCACCGCAGTGATATCGAGCAATTAACCCCCGTCAATTGGATTCACCTAGGCTCGAAGCCAAGCTTTCAGGGCACTTACGCAACTGAGGTCGCTTTCATCACGCGCGAAGTCACTGGTCTTTCCACCAAAACCCATATCCTGCCTGACTTGCAGCGCTATTACGACATTGTGCGAGCTTCGCCAAACTTGCGCTGGATTCAGGCGCACTCTGCGGGCGCAGACCGTCCGATTTTTGCCGAAATGCTAGCGCGTGGTGTGCGCGTGACTACCGCTTCGGGCGCAAATGCTGATCCTGTAGCGCACACGGCGGTTGCGGCGGTTTTGGCGTTAGGTCGAAAATTTCATGTGCAAACCTTGGCGCAGCAAACTCGCGTTTGGAAGCAGATGATGGACGATCCTGCTCTGGTGGATCTGACGGGGCAAACGGCGATGGTGGTGGGACTTGGCTCTATCGGCACGCAAATCTCTAAATTTTTGAGCGCACTGGGACTGCGAGTGATCGCTGTTTCGCATGATGCAGCCAAGCACCAAGCCTTATTGGGCGTGGCCTGCGAAGCTATTTTTGATTACAGTAACTTCAAAGCACAAGTGCCCAAAGCCGATTACTTGGTGCTGGCTTGTCCGCTGACAGCAACAACTAAAAATTTAGTGAATGCGGATTTACTGGGAATGATGAAACGAAGTGCCTACTTTGTGAACGTAGGGCGTGGCGAATCTGTGGTGGAGGCGGACTTGATTGCTGCACTACAAAACAAAACCATTGCAGGTGCGTTTTTAGATGGCTTTGAAATTGAGCCACTACCAACAGAGTCACCACTTTGGGCGATGCCAAACGTGATCTTCTCTTCGCATACAGCAGGACATTTCGCCGGACACAATCAAAACGTTTTCCATATCTTTTTAAAAAACTTGGAGCACTACCTCCGTGGCGAACCCTTATTAAACGAAGTCAATTGAACGAAATAGAGGCATAACGATGAACACCATTAACGGACGCTTACAGCTCACATCCCTTCAAAACCAAGTCACACCAGAGGAGTGGCAAGCACGTATTGATTTGGCCGCGTGTTATCGGCTCGTGGCGCACTACGGCATGTCCGACATGATGGCCAATCACATCACGCTGCGCGTGCCAGGTGAGCCCGAAGCCTTTCTCACCAACCCTTACGGGATGATGTACGAAGAAATGACCGCGTCATGCTTGGTCAAGATTGACCATCACGGCAAGCTGCTGATCAAACCCGATTTTGGTGAGCTGAACTACACCATCAATATCCCAGGGTTCATCTTGCACAGCGCCGTGCACGAAGCGCGGCCCGAGATCAATTGCGTCATCCACACCCACACGCCAGCAGGCATGGCGGTCTCTAGCCTTGCTTGTGGCCTCTTGCCTATCAATCAAACGTCAATGCGATTTTTAAAGATCGCCTATCACGACTACTGCGGCGTGGTGCTGGATATGACCGAGCAAGCCTCACTCGTCAAAGACTTAGGTACTTCTGAGGCCATGATTTTGCGCAACCACGGTTTGCTGACCGCAGGCCGCACGATTGGGGAAGCCTTTAATTGGATGCATCGACTAGAGACCTCGTGCCGCGCCCAAGTGGCGGCGATGGGCTGCAACACGCCGCTGCAAGCGGTTTCTAGCCAAGTCTTGGAAGAAACCTATATGAACTACCAACCGCAAAAGCGCAGACCTTACGGCGTGATGGAGTGGCCTGCGCTGCTCAGGATGCTGGATCGCATGGATCCCAGTTTTAGAGATTGAGGCAATGAAACTAAGTGCCCGTCATTCCCTCGAAGGCGGGAACCCACTTTGGTTGTTAAGGCTCATCGTGCTGCAAGCCTTACTGGCTCTGACTTGCGCCCATGCCTTCCCAGATAAACCCATCCGCATCGTCGTGCCATTCGCTCCTGGCGGCGGCACAGATTTAATCGCGCGAACCTTAGGGCAGGTGATGGCGCAAGAGCTGGGACAAGCCGTCATCATCGATAACAAATCGGGCGGTGGTACCGTGATTGGTACGGACGCAGTGGCCAAGAGCGCAGCCGATGGCTACACCTTGGTCATGGCGACATTTGCCAATGCGGTGAACCCTAGTCTTTTGCCTAAGCTGCCTTACTCCTACGACAAAGCTTTTACGCCCGTGATGCTCGTCGGCTTGTCACCGAATGTGCTGGTGGTGCGAGCTGATAGTTCCTTTAAGTCCGTGCAAGATGTGGTGAACGCCGCCCGCGCCAATCCTGGCAAGCTGTCGTTTGCCTCGCAAGGCACAGGCACATCGGCGCATTTGGCAGGGGAGCTTTTTAAATCGATGACTAAAACTTTCATGATCCACATCCCCTATCGCGGCGCTGGTCCTGCATTGACCGAC
>JANPAY010000200.1:0-7396 GCA_031430155.1 Comamonadaceae bacterium | reverse complement strand
AGACTCTTCACGGTCCATTGACCACCGGCCAGAACCAGTTCGCGATCGCAGGCGAATTCATCTGCCTCGCTTTCGTGTCCTGGTAACACACAAATCACAGTCTCACCCATGCGCCGCAAGGCCGATGCAGCAAGGCGTAGCGTGGCATCATCTTGCCAAGGCATACGGATAGAGGCTTTGCGAGTATGTGGCTTTGCAGACTCGACCAAAGCTTTGATATCAAGGCTAAAGCCCACAGCTGGCCGCTTACGTCCAAACACGGCTCCCACTTCGTTGTAACGACCGCCGCGTGCGAGAGCATCTTTGGCGTTGGTGCTGTAAACGGCAAAACGCACGCCCGTGTAATAGCCATAACCACCCAAATCAGACAAATCAAAACGAATGGACTCTGCTTCAATACCGCTGGTCACCAAGTGTTTCGCCAACCAAGCCAAATCATCTAGAGCCGCAGTGATGGCCAACGTTTTTGGCAAAGCCGCCCGCGCCTTATCAAGCACGTCCATGCCACCGTACAGCGATAAAACAACCATTAAAGCGCTACGCAGCTCGCTTGAAAGGGATGTGCCTTCTTGCAACGCCGAGGTGTCTTTGGCCGCTAAAGCCTTATAAATAAAGGCTTGCGCGACATCATTGACTTGATGCTGCTTGAGCAAAGCCTGCACAATGCCAACGCTGGATAAGTCAATCATGCAGTTTTTTATGCCGCCAATGCCCAGGCTGGCCAATGCAAGTTCCATCACTTCCAGATCGGCTTCAAGACCTGCGTGACCATAAATCTCTGCGCCAAACTGTAATGGCTCACGACTAGCGTGTGGCGTGGCTGGCCACGTATGCAATACAGGACCGCAATAACAAAGACGAGTCAAACCTTCTCGGTTGAGCAGATGCGCGTCAATACGCGCCACTTGCGGTGTGATGTCCGCGCGGACGCCCAAGCTACGTCCTGAGTGCTGATCGACTAGCTTAAAAGTTTGCAAATCTAATGTGCTACCACTTTGTGCGCCAGCGCCAATCAAGAGCGAATCCAAATGCTCCACCAAAGGCGGCATAACGAGCTCGAAACCGTAGCTATTGGCAGCATCAAGCAACGCACGGCGAACTTCTTCGATTTGGCGTGCCTGCGTTGGCAGCACGTCGGCAATATGGTCGGGCAGTAACCAACGATTTGTCATTCAGTTCTCTTTATTTTTTACCAGAGCTCTTCATGGCTTTAAAGAAGTCGCTAGATGGATCCATGACCATCACGTCGCTCTTTTTAGCAAAGGTGGTTTTGTAGGCCTCTAAGCTGCGATAGAAGTTAGCAAATTGTGGGTCACGTCCAAACGCATCAGAAAAAATAGCGGCCGCTTTAGCATCGCCCAACCCTTTGGCAATTTGCGCTTCTTTGTAGGCCGTGGCTAAAACAATTTCGCGCTTTTTATCCGCATCGGCGCGAATGCGCTCTCCGTCTGCAGCACCTGTAGAGCGCAAACGATTGGCCTCTTGCTTGCGCTCGGAGACCATACGGCTATATACAGAATCAGCAACTGATGCAGGAAAATCTACCCGTTTGATTCGGACGTCAACGATGTCAATGCCAAAGGTCTTGGCATCATCCTGCAGCCGCTCCTTGACACCTTGCACAATTTTTTCTCGATCAGTCGAGAGGACATCGCGCACGGTACGCTTGGTAATTTCTTCGTTCAAAGCCGCTTGTACTAACGGACCAAGACGTCCTTCTGCGGTACGCAAATCTGCTCCATTGTTGTTACGGATGAATTGCTTGGCATCTTTAACGCGCCATTTAATCAGCCAATCAACCACGAGATTCTTCTTCTCTGCCGTTTGAATCGCACGTGTCTCGGGGCTATCTAAAGTGAGGATTCGGTTATCGATATAGGTAACCGATTGCAACGGCGGTGGCAACTTGAAGTTGAGACCTGGCTCGGTAATGACTTCTTTAATTTCTGCCAAGGTGTAAACCACAGCAAACTGTCGCTGGTCAACGACAAACAAGCACGACAGGCCAATCGCTAAGGTCAGTAAAACGGAGGAGATTGCAAAACCAATTTTGTTCATGATGTGTCCTATGGTCTTGAAAATTAACGCGCTTCGCGCTCACGGCCACGCGGGTTCGGAATAGAACTTGGTGCACTTGAGTTGGCGGGGGCTGGCGTAGTAGCAGGAGGCAATACGATCTCGTTGGTAGCCGTGGCTTGCAGCAATTTATCGAGCGGCAAGTACAGCAACTGCGAACCTTGTTTCGAGTCCACAAGCACCTTGGTCACACTGCTATAAATTTGTTGCATGGTATCGGTGTACAAGCGATCGCGCATGACCTGCGGAGCACGTTGGTACTCAGGGAGAAGGGCCTTAAAGCGCGAAGCATCACCTTCGGCTTGCGAGACCACCTTGGCTTTGTAACCTTCAGCCTCCTCACGTAGCCTTGCCGCTGCGCCTTCAGCGCGTGGAATGACGTCATTGGCGTAAGCTTGACCTTCATTCTTAGCGCGATCGCCGTCTTGGCCAGCTTTGAGGGCATCATCAAACGCGGCTTGCACTTGCTCGGGTGGCTGTACGTTTTGAATGTTGACGCTAGAAATCAAAATCCCTGTTTTATAGGCGTCCATTTGCGATTGAACTGACTTCACAATATCGCCAGCAATCGCTTCACGCTTTTCGTTGAGCACAGTATTCATCGTTCCCTTACCAACCACTTCGCGCACGGCGGACTCAGCAGCAAGAATGACGGCTTCATCGGGATCGCGATTATTAAAAATGTAATCCGATGAACTCTTTAATCTGTACTGAACCACAAAGCGCACATCTACAATATTTTCATCTTGAGTCAACATGGAGGAATCGCGCAGGCTAGGCGTCGCCGCACCAGAGCCTTGCGGTGTTGTCGATTGCACGACCTTATTACGCCCCACCTCGACCGAACGTAACTGGCTCACTTGCACCACCTCATGCGCTTCAAACGGATAAGGCATGCGCCAGTTCACACCAGCACCTGTAATGCCACCAGCCTCAGCACCTTTGAATTTGCCAAAGCGCATCACTACTGCTTGCTGTCCCTCTTGTACGACATAAAAACCCGTGAGCAGCCAGATAAGTGCAATCACAGCAACCACCACACCAAAGCTTTTGCTCGCTGTTTTTGCATTCATCACCGGTGGCTGAGTATTGCCATGACTTCCATCGTTTGAGGGCGGCGGCGTATTTCCAAACTGATGCGTTTGCTGCGCATCATTTTTTTTGTTGCCACCAAAAAATCGGGAGATTTTGTTGTTGACGTCGCGCCATATCTCATCTAAGTCTGGCGGTTGATTAAACATGCGCTGAAGCGCTGGTGGTAGGAATAATAATTTCATATCGTCGATTTTACCCAGCCTAGCAGCATCTCGCGTAGTTCAGGGATACCTTTATTCGTTAAGGCACTCACGTAGAGGCGCGGCATTGTTTTGCCGTGCAATTCAAACTGCCCCATCAGTTGAGCAGGCTTTGCATCCTCTGCGATGGCATCGAATTTGTTAAAAATCAATATTTGTGGAATTTCTGCCGCACCAATTTCTGCCAATACTTTTTGTACTTGTCCGATTTGCTCAAGGTGGTTGGGAGAGGCTGCATCAATCACATGCAATAAAAGATCGGCCACGCAGGCTTCTTGCAGTGTGGCTTCGAAGGCATCCACTAAGCCATGCGGTAAATCGCGAATAAAACCAACTGTGTCAGACAAGCTGGCCTGCAGACCACGTCCCGCTTCGTCTGCGCCTAAGTAGAGTTGGCGCGTCGTGGTATCTAGCGTTGCAAACAATTGATCCGCCGCATAGGTTTTGGCTTTGACCAAACTATTGAACAAACTCGATTTACCTGCATTGGTGTAGCCCACGAGGGAAATAGCAAACGTCCCCGTACGCTCGCGCTGCTTGCGCTGGGTATTACGCTGCTTTTTAACGGTAACTAGCCGTACTTTGATACGTGTAATGGACTGCGTAATCATGCGGCGATCCAGCTCAATTTGCGTCTCACCCGGGCCACCTCGGTTACCAATACCACCCTTTTGGCGCTCCAAATGCGACCAGCGCCGCACCAGTCTTGTCGAAAGATATTGCAACCGCGCCAATTCCACCTGCAACTTACCTTCATGGCTACGTGCGCGCTCTGCAAAGATTTCAAGAATTAAAAATGTTCGATCGTTCACGGCGCACTCGAGATGTCGCTCTAAATTACGCTGCTGCGCAGGGCTTAAAGATTGGTCGAACAACACCTCTTGCGCACCCGTCTCCAGCATCATGGCCTTGATTTCATCAGCCTTGCCCGAGCCCACAAATAGCGCAGCATCAGGCGCTTTTCGCTTGCAGGTCATGCGGGCTATAGGCTCCAAACCTGCAGTTTTTGCTAGCAATCCAAGCTCTAACAGCTCCAAGTCAAAATGGGGTTCGCCAAAGTCAACACCCACCAAGATGACGGGCGTGGTCTTACTCAAGCTGCCATGGCCTGTGGATCAGGGCTCACACCTTCAATTTGAAAGTTCACCGCACGACCAGGAACGATCGTCGACACAGCATGCTTGTAGACCATTTGTGTAACTGTGTTACGCAGCAAGATAACGTATTGATCAAATGACTCGATTTGGCCCTGCAGTTTGATGCCGTTGACCAAATAGACTGAGCAAGGTACGTGCTCTTTTCGTAATTGGTTGAGGAAAGGATCTTGCAAAAGCTGACCTTTGCTTATGGGATTGTGACTGTGTGGGGTAGTTTGAAGGATGTTACTCACGATATGCTCCGTGTTGATGAAAGAGTCTAATTTTAGTCCCCTAAAATACAAGATATGAATGACGCACTGACTGAACGAATTGAACGCCTACTGGTTCGACACGAAGAATCCCGCCGTACGGTGGCGTTACTTGAACGCCAGCTAAGTGAACTTACGGCGGAACGCGATAGCCTACAGTCGCGACTACAAGCCGCAAGTCTACGCATTGATGCCGTGCTACAGCGCCTACCCACGGCGCCATCCCCTTTGCTTGAAGAGGCGACAGAATGAAACAAATCGAAGTGCAAATCATGGGCCAAAGTTACATTTTGGCAAGCTCAATCGAAGGCGAATCGCTGCTCCGTCAAGCCGTTGCTAAGGTCGATACGGCCATGTGCCAAATCCGCGATGCGGGCAAGATCAAAGCGCGTGATCGCATTGCCGTCCTAGCTGCGCTCAATATAGCCGCGCAAGGATTAACACCTAGCAAACCAGATCTAGCAAGGCCTAGCGCAGCATCAACCCCCTCGCCTGATTACGCTTTGCTGATGGCTCGCTTAGACAATGCATTGACGAGCGACGGTCAACTTCTCTAGACTAAAATACGCCACCGAGCCCAAGCACTTCATTAGAAGTTCTATGAAGTCCAAGCGCTCAATCGCTGTTGCACCTAGGTGCAACTCCTTTTGAACTCTTGGAGAAAAACTCTCATGGAAATTTTTGACTACGACAACGTCCTACTCCTCCCACGCAAATGCCGTGTGGAATCCCGATCCGAATGTGATGCAAGTGTTGAATTAGGAGGGCGATCCTTCCGTATTCCAGTCGTTCCCGCCAATATGAAAACCGTTTTGAACGAATCCATTTGCGAGTGGATGGCAAAGAATGGTTATTTTTACGTCATGCATCGCTTCGATTTGGATAACGTGCAGTTTGTCCGGGACATGCATGCCAAAGGCGTCTTTGCATCCATCTCCTTGGGCGTCAAAAAAGCTGACTACGACACCGTGGACAAATTTGTAGCTGAAAAACTAATTCCCGAATACATCACGATCGATATTGCCCACGGCCATGCCGATAGCGTCAGAAACATGATCGCGTATTTGAAAGAACATCTACCAAGCGCCTTCATCATCGCGGGCAATGTTGGTACTCCCGAAGCCATCATCGACCTAGAAAACTGGGGAGCCGATGCGACCAAAGTCGGCATTGGTCCTGGCAAGGTCTGCATCACCAAAATGAAAACAGGTTTTGGTACCGGTGGATGGCAACTCTCAGCGCTCAAGTGGTGCGCACGCGTGGCAACCAAACCCATCATTGCCGACGGTGGCATCCGCGAGCATGGCGACATTGCCAAATCTATCCGCTTTGGCGCAACGATGGTGATGATTGGATCCATGCTGGCAGGTCACGAAGAAAGTCCTGGCAAAACGGTCGATGTGGATGGCAAACTGTTCAAAGAGTACTATGGCAGTGCGTCGGACTTCAATAAGGGCGAATACAAGCACGTCGAGGGTAAGCGCATCTTGGAGCCGATCAAAGGTAAATTAGCTGCCACTCTTCGCGAGATGGAAGAAGACGTGCAAAGCTCAATCAGTTATTCGGGTGGCAAAAAACTGATGGATATCCGCAAAGTGAACTACGTGATATTGGGTGGCGACAACGCGGGTGAACATTTGCTGATGTGATTCGCAGAGATTTCGTACGTATCGCCTAGAATCAAAAACGTCTGCCAGCATTCGCCAAAGTCCTAAATTTCCTTGAACCAATGCTCTTTGAGCACCAGACATGGAATAAAACGCAGCAGCGTGCATGTCCCTCGCGTTAGGGCGTCCCAACCTGCGTTTGACTGTGTCGACCTGAACCTTTGGTTCAGGAATGCGGCTTTGGGTTTGTTTGCAGACACCTTATTTTTTTGATTGCCCCCGATGCTCGAACCCCTACTCATTGCCGAACTTGCAGCGCTTGGACTTTTTACAGGATTTTTAGCAGGGGTACTCGGCATTGGCGGTGGCATGATGACCGTGCCGTTTGTGACCTACATCCTGACTCAGCGTGGCGTAAGTAGCGATTTATCGGTCAAGATGGCAATTGCAACGGCCATGGCGTCTATTCTGTTTATCTCTCTTTCCAATGTTCGTGCTCAGCACAAACGTGGCGCCATTCGCTGGGATGTTTTTAAAAATATCACCCCTGGCATCGTTATCGGCAGTCTCATTACCAGTATTGGAAATAATGCCGATTTTAAAGCGATCGTCTTTTAATCTTTGCAGGATGCTTAGTATATATGGATAGATATCGATCCCTTCTAACCGCAGGGCTGGGTGTGAAATTCTGGGGGTTCCCAACGTATCTCCAATATCAAAAAAAACTGATGTTTTAACCTTACTCATTGCCTAAAACCTCTGACTTTGAACTGATTTCAAAAGCTACCCAATTTATGAAGCATTTTAATGAATTTTGAATCAACCCAACCCCAAGCCAAAATCTATTTTTAATGATTCTGAATTAGACATCGATCGAGTCTAGATTATAAATTACCATTTATCGATGAGCAGATCTCCAAATTTGCCGATCGCATCTATTTAAATGAAAGCTTTAATGATTTCTGTGGATATTGCGGTGCCAACTGTCTCACCACCTTCTGCATCAAACC
>JANPAY010000199.1:0-6821 GCA_031430155.1 Comamonadaceae bacterium | reverse complement strand
CTGCACCAGCGGTGCCTGCGGTTGCAATAAGGGAACGACGATCCATAATTAAAACTCCAAGTAAAAAGGAGCTTTAATTTTAGGAATTAAGCGCTTGTTCTGCACGGGGGTTTTCCCGTAAGTAAACACTACTTGAAATCGCAAGCCATTTGCTCGATCATTGGCGTTTGACGACTCGAGTCTACACACGCTTTGATATAAGACGCAAAACAAGGCGCACTAACAAATCCTTCTTGCAAAAGACGGTGGTTGTCAAAGACGTAATTCAATTTTGCAAAAGCACCATACAAAGTCAGTGCCCGCAAAATTAAGATGCGATTAACCTTGCCTAGCTTTTTTTCAAATAGTGGTACTAGGCTACGCAGATCTTCGACTGCGACCTGCTGGTACCGACCGGATATCGACGCTGTGCCTTGCGCATCGGCAAATGCGTGGTCTATTTCGGAAAAGCGATTGCTCGACGCGTTTCCTGCACTGACATGATATAGATCATGCTTTAGCTGCGGTTTTAGGCACAGCTCGGCGAGAATTTGTGCACACCAATCAACAGGGATGATGTCGATATATTCTGAACTTGCACAGGTAAACCGCTCCAAAGCAATCGCCATGCGAAAAACCCAAAAAATACTTGGCGACGGCCCGCACCCAAACTGGGTATGCCCAACCACAATCGAGGGGCGCGCCACTACCAGCGGGAAATTTGGCAAATCACGCAGGGACATTTCAACTGCAATTTTTGAGCGGGTGTAGGGGACAAGATGCGCTTTGTCATCCAACCCCAAGTCCCATGACTCGCTAACGGGAGAATCCAATCCAGGGCCACAACTCATCGCCGTCCCAACCTGAATCCAGCGCTTCAAATCACCTTGCAGATGAACGGCTTTGGCAAGCGCGAGCGTACCTTCAACATTCATCGCCCAGATTTTAGGATTGTTTGAAAAAGTAGCTAGCGCCGCGCAATGGATCACATGCGTGACGGCTCCCCAATCTGCTTGCATGATCGAATCAATATCCGACAGATCAGCACAAATAATTTGCGCTTCACTCAACTCATTGGATTTAGGTACGCAATGAAACACCGCTAAATTAGCAAGCAACCGCGATAACCCATCTGCTCGGCTTAACGCACGCACCATAAAAACAGTCTGACTCAGCACCCCCTTCTTGTGCAAATCAACCGCAGTAGCGCCGCCAATAAATCCAGTTGCACCCGTGAGCAATAACTTCATACTTGCTTCAAAATAAGTGTGGCGTTTGAGCCACCAAAAGCAAACGAGTTCGACAAAATCGTTTTAATATTTGCACCGCGACTACGACCCGACAGACTGATACCAAAACACCGTTTATCTACAGAGTCAGCCGACTCCAAGCCTAAGGTCGCAGGTGTCTTTTGCGTCTG
The DNA here is from genome assembly GCA_031430155.1 of Comamonadaceae bacterium. Taxonomy (GTDB): domain Bacteria; phylum Pseudomonadota; class Gammaproteobacteria; order Burkholderiales; family Burkholderiaceae_C; genus JASGCK01. The sequence goes on along the minus strand of JANPAY010000199.1, from coordinate 5,422 downwards.
CAAGCTAGCAATGCACATGGCTGCCTCAACGGCTCCAGCCGCCCCTAATAAGTGGCCATGCATCGCTTTTGTCGCCGTTACTGGCGTTTGCAAGCCGGAAAAAACTTCCGCAAAAGCCTGCGCTTCTGTCACATCGCCCGTATCCGTCCCCGTCGCGTGTGCGTTAATGCTGTCTATGTTAGCTGGCTGCAAACCCGCATCTGCTATGGCTTGCCGCATGACGCGCACTTGTCCATCTACATGTGGATGCACCAGAGAATCTGCGTCGCAATTGCTAGCATAGCCAATTAATTCAGCAAGCGGTCTTGCACCGCGAGCCATCGCATGGCGTTCACTCTCCAACACAAAAGCTGCCGCGCCCTCACCAATGACAAGACCCGATCGCTTGTTGGAAAACGGGCAACACGGAATATCAGGATTTGCAGTGCTTGATTTTAAAGCCATCACGCGCAGCGCTCCCCAAGCAGTCATCACCACAGGTGCCAACATGGCCTCAGAGCCCCCCACCAAGATCAGATCCAGCCGCCCCGATCGAATGGCCCACATCGCTTCACCAAGCGCTATTGCCGATGAAGCGCAAGCCACGCTAAACGTTTGATTTGTGCCTTGTAATTTATATTTCAAAGCAAGTTGCGCGGCAGATGAGTTCGCCATCACACGCACCACCGTCATGGGTCGCAAAGTCGCTTGCTCTACCAATAAGCGTTGATAGCTACTCTCCAAGGTATGCAACCCCCCCATACCCGTGCCCCAATACACCCCAGCGCGCTCAGACGATGTAGGCTGAGGCAATCCCGCTTGAGTCCAAGCTTGATCAGCCACATGCAAAGCCATTGCCGTTGCACGGTCGGTGCTCACCGTTTCAAATTGCTTGAGCTCCTGCTCAGCTTGCGCATCTAACGTCGCCATGAAAGCATCGGGCGCCGCTTTGTACCTTAGCCAATCTTGCGGCACAGAAGAAAAATGCGCTTTGGGGCTTTCAATGGCCTGTTTTAAAGATGCCAAACCAACGCCAAGGTTGGTCAAACTGCCAACACCCGTCACCCATACGGCATTGCTCATTGATGGGCTTCAATCAGTGCAACCAGTTCTCCCATGGTGGATGGGATCGCATCAGGCTCGACCTCCCCCAAATTCACCTTGAACTCGTCTTCAATGGAAAAAAGCAATTCCGCCACAGCGAGAGAGTCTAGCCCCGCGTCAGCCAAGCCAGTCGAAAGCGTCACACCCGTAATATCCAAGTGATGCTGTTCGGCAATTAGTTTTAAAAGTTTTGGCAAAATGCCGTTATCTGCTGTCATATGAGGATTATCACCTGCCAAGGTCATTAATTAATTTTTGCACCGATGCGGAAATACCCCTAGCGTCCAAACCTTGCATTGCCATTAGAGCCACAGGGTCGCCATGCTCGATAAAGACATCTGGCAAGCCCAGCATCAGTAAAGGTTTTAGGATGCCAGCCTTGGCCAGAGTTTCGGCCACCGCACTACCCGCACCGCCGTTCATGGTGCCATCTTCAAGGGTCACGATGGCATCGTGCGTCTGCGCAATTTCCAGCAATAACGCTTCATCAAGCGGCTTTGCCCAGCGCATATTGATGACCGTGGCATCAAACGCCTCGGCCGCTTCAAGCGCTGGATACAAAAGCGTACCAAAGCTCACAATCGCAGTCTTTTTACCCGAACCTTGCAAATGACTTGACGTGCGACGCACCTCACCTTTGCCAAATGGCAATGCCTCTAAATGGGCTGGAATCACCGCCCCCACGCCTGCACCTCTTGGATAGCGCACAGCCACAGGATGCGATTGCGCAAAAGCCGTACTAAGCAAGGCACGGCACTCAGCCTCATCTGCTGGGCACGCCACGCTTACATTGGGGATGCAACGCAAAAACGCAATGTCGTAAGCGCCGCAGTGCGTCGCACCATCTGCGCCCACTATGCCCGCTCGATCTAGTGCAAATACCACCGGTAAATTTTGAATGGCCACATCGTGAATTAGTTGGTCATACGCACGCTGCAAAAACGTCGAGTAAATCGCCACCACGGGCTTCAAACCCTCGCAGGCCAAGCCCGCTGCAAACGTCACCGCGTGCTGCTCGGCAATACCCACATCGAAGTACCGATCGGGGAATCGGCGCTCAAACTCCACCAATCCCGAGCCCTCGCGCATCGCAGGCGTGATACCTACCAATCGCGAATCCTTTTCGGCCATGTCGCACAACCAATGCCCAAAAACGCTGGTAAACGTTGGTTTAGCAGGCGATGCCGCTTTTTTAAGTCCCTCGGCCGGATCAAATTTCCCAGGTCCGTGGTACGCCACAGGATCGACCTCGGCCAGCTTGTAGCCCTGTCCTTTTTTGGTGACCACGTGCAAAAACTGTGGGCCCGCGCCATCAGCCGAAAGTTGCTTAATGTTCTCTAGCGTCGGGATGAGTGAATCAAGATCATGCCCGTCAATCGGGCCGATGTAATTCAGTCCAAAATTCTCAAATAAATTGGCGGGCACAACCAGCCCTTTCATTTGTTTCTCCAAACGCTTGGCTGCGGCAAACAGCGGCGGCGCGACTTGCAAAACCGCTTTGCCCACATGCTTGGCACCCGCATAAAATTTGCCGCTCATGAGCTGTGCCAAATAGCGATTGAGCGCGCCTACGGCTGGGCTAATACTCATGTCGTTGTCGTTCAAAATCACAATCAAACGACACATCTCGACACCCGCATTGTTGAGTGCCTCAAAAGCTTGCCCTGCGCTCATGGCGCCATCACCAATCACCGCAATCGAAAAAGCTTCATCTTGCGGCAAGCCTTGTGCAGTGGTGATTTTTGCTTGCAACTTGGCAGCCACTGCCATGCCCAAAGCCGCCGAAATCGACGTGCTTGAATGCGCTGTACCAAACGCGTCGTAGGGTGACTCGGCCCGCTGCGGAAAACCCGACAAGCCGCCAAGCTGCCGAAGCGTGGACATGCGATCCCTACGGCCCGTCAAAATTTTATGCGGATAGGTTTGATGCCCCACGTCCCACACAATTCGGTCTGTTGGTGTGTTAAACACCTTGTGCAATGCCACGGTCAACTCCACCGTGCCAAGGTTCGAGCTCAAATGTCCACCCGTTTTGGAGACGCTTTGAATGACAAACTCGCGCAGCTCTGCTGCGAGCGTTTTAAGCTCGGCACGCGGCAATTGGCGCAAGTCGGCTGGATCGTTAATAGTGTCTAAAAGTGCCATGAGAATCTTTTGAGTTTTCTAACTTTAGTTCTACGATTGTCGTGCTTACGATTGTCGCTTCACTAATTGAGTCGCCAGCGCTCGCAAAGCCATGTCGTTTGGTAAGCCGCAGCCATCCAAAGCTGCAAGGGCAACAGCCAGCAGTGCATCAGCATATTGCTCAGCAGCATCCAAGCCCATGAGTGCGACATAGGTCGGCTTGTTTTGCGCTGCGTCTTTGCCTGCGGTCTTGCCAAGCGTCGCTGCGTCAGCCGTCACATCCAAAATATCATCCACAACCTGAAAAGCAAGGCCAACCGCCATACCATAGGCAGCAAGGCCTTCCAGCAATGAGGTCTGCGCGGCCTTATCCAGATTGGCTTGGCAGGCAGCACCCATTTCAACTGAGGCTTTGAGCAACGCGCCCGTTTTTAGCTCATGCATGCGTTTAAGTTCAACCTCGGTGAGGCTTTGTCCCACGCTTGCTAAGTCAATCGCTTGACCGCCAGCCATCCCATCCAATCCTGAAGCACGAGCCAGCAGTCGGCAAAGTTTGGCTTGTACAGCGCTTGGAATACCTGCATCATCAGGTGTCAAAATTTCAAATGCCAAGGCTTGCAGCGCATCTCCCGCAAGCAGCGCCTGCGCCTCGCCAAACGCCACGTGAACCGTGGGTTTACCGCGCCTAAGCACATCGTTGTCCATGCACGGCATATCGTCATGGATGAGTGAGTACGCGTGGATCATCTCGACTGCACACGCAGCCCTTAATGCCGCCCCTGGATTTCCCTCCACGGCATCGCTACAGGCCAATACCAGCAAGGCTCGGAGGCGTTTTCCACCTTCCAAAACCCCGTAACGCATAGCAACGCCCAAATCGGCTGGCGAGTGCGCATCAATAAAGTCGTCCAGCGCAACTTCCACGCGAGCCAGTTGGACGGTGCGCCAAGCCTCAAAGTCAAATGTCATGCTGCGTTCACCCAAGGTTTCAGTTGACCGTTGTCTATGACGCTGACCTGCTGCTCCAGCGCTTGCAGTTTGCCTTGGCAAAACTGAAGCAAAAATGCCCCGCGCTGGTAACTGGTGAGTAGTTGATCAAGTGGCAGCTGCGCCGACTCCATCTGGTGCACGAGCGTGTCCAACTCCGCCATGGCAGTTTCATAACTCATGGCTTCGTAGCTTACAGGTGTATCTTTTGGCTCAGTCGCCTCGATCATTTTTTTAGGCATCCCGCCATTTTAGGGGGCAGGCTAAAATCAAAAGCTTGACTCTGCCGCTCGATGCCATTTCCTCAAGCAATCTCCCAACTCCCTGTTACCGCCTACTTTGACTCTGCTCTTTTTGCACAGGAGCAGGCGCTGCTCTTCGCGCAAAATCCGCGCTACATTGGGCATAGCCTGGCAGTGCCCGAAGTCGGCAACTTCTACACACTTCCGCAAGAAAACGGCGGACGCGCACTCATTAACACGCAAAGCGGCATTGAGCTCATTTCCAACGTTTGCCGCCATCGTCAGGCAATCTTGCTTCAATCCAAAAATGGACAAACCACAGGGCAAGGCCACACGGGGGACACTATCGTTTGCCCTCTGCACCGCTGGACTTACAGCGCAAACGGTGAATTGCTCGCTGCGCCGCACTTCGAAGTCGATCCCTGTCTGAATCTCAATCGCTACAGCCTGCACAACTGGAACGGCCTCTTGTTTGAAGATGGCGTGAGTCAGCAAAATAAACCCGCAAGGCATGCCCACACAGACTTAGCGAGCGTTGGCTGTTTGAGCGATCTTGATTTTTCTGGCTACGTTTTTCACAAAGCGCATGTCCACGAATGTGCCTACAACTGGAAAAGCTTTATCGAGGTTTACTTGGAGGACTACCACGTCGAGCCCTTCCACCCAGGACTCGGGCAATTCGTCACCACGGAAGATTTGCGCTGGGAATTTAAAGATCGCTACTCCGTGCAAACCGTGGGAGTGAATAGCCATTTGGGTAGTGCGGGTTCACCCGTTTATCAGCGCTGGCACGAAGCGGTCATGAAATACACAGGCGGCAAAACACCCAAGCATGGCGCGATTTGGCTCACTTACTACCCCAACGTCATGGTCGAGTGGTATCCGCATGTACTGGTCGTCAGCACGCTCTATCCCAAAGGTCCCGAGCACACGACCAACATCGTCGAGTTTTTCTACCCTGAAGAAATTGTGGCATTCGAGCCCGA
>JANPAY010000198.1:0-1950 GCA_031430155.1 Comamonadaceae bacterium | reverse complement strand
GCAACGATTGTGCAGTCGCGTGTACGCCATATTTTGCTGCCCATCACCGCGCAGCTAAATGAAGAGCAGGCAAAGGCACAACTACGAGGTTATAAAGCGCAAATTGAGTCTGGCCGTAGCTCGTTTGCCACACTTGCACGTGAGCACTCCGTAGACGGTTCCGCCGCGCAAGGCGGCGATTTGGGATGGACAACACCAGGTCTTTTTGTGCCAGAATTTGAGCGCGTGATGGGTGCATTACCGACAGGCAAGGTGTCTGATCCGTTTACCTCGCGTTTTGGCGTGCACTTACTCGAAGTGGTTGATCGCAAAGCGGTGGCGGTCAGTGTGCGTGAGCAGCGTGACGCGGTACGAAATCAGCTGCGTGAAAAGAAGGCGGGCGAAGCCTATGTACTTTGGATTGCTGATGCACGTGGACGCGCATTCGTCGAGTACAAAAACACCGTGCAATGAGGCATATTCCACGTAAGCGATTCGGGCAGCATTTCCTGTCCGACAAAGCCATGCTGAGGGACATTGTGGACGCGATCGCGCCAAATCCAGCAGACTTTATGGTCGAGATAGGCCCAGGCCTTGGCGCAATGACAATCCCGTTGCTAGAGGGGTTGGGTCACTTGACGGTGATTGAGCTAGATCGTGATTTGGCCGTTCGATTGAGGCAAAAAAACAAAATCACGGTAGTTGAGTCGGATGTACTCAAGGTCGACTTTGCAGCGCTTGCCGCTGGCGCTAAGCCAAGTCCGATGCGGGTTGTGGGTAATTTGCCGTACAACATCTCGACACCCATTTTGTTTCATTTACTAGATGTCGCACACCTTGTGAAAGACCAACACTTCATGCTCCAAAAAGAAGTGATTGACCGCATGGTTGCTAAGCCTAGCACTTCCGACTATGGCCGACTGAGTGTGATGCTGCAGTGGCGCTATGAGATGCAATCGTTGTTTAACGTGCCGCCCGAGTGTTTTGATCCGCCGCCGCGTGTCATGAGCGCTATCGTGCGAATGCGGCCTCACCCAGCGCCTGCTGCGTTAGAGGTTGCTGGTTTGAGTGAGATTGTCAAAGTGGCGTTTAGTCAAAGACGCAAGTTATTACGCCACACTTTGGGTAAATGGTTAGATGAAAAAAACCTTGCGGGCAGTTTTGATGTTCAGCGCCGTGCCGAAGAAGTGCCTGTTAGCGAGTACATACAACTCGCGCAGAGCACTCAGCTGGCAGCGAGCCAGTAACCTGCGTTGAAGGGGCTGCTCATGCGTAGGGCGAGGGGCGAGACATCCACCAATTTGTCAGTTGGCATAGGCTCATCAAATCCTTCTAGCTCTTGACCATCCTTGCCCACACCTGCGTCCCCTGCGGTACGCGCTACCGAGAAGGAGTAAAAGCAGCGAAATGGAATTTTGCGGTCATGCCAATAGTCGGCTGCGTCGCGGAAGATATCGATCAATTGTTCGCGTGTTTCTTTGTCGAACTTGGAAGTAACTGGAATGTGCTCCAGCACCAAAATAAAGCCAGCCTGCTGGCCTGCTTTGTAGATGGGATCAGTTAGGCAGTCGTACAGCGCATCAAAATTTTTGCCAAAGTGGGAAGGGAATGTGAACTGTAGAGCAATCGTGTCCAGGATGTCTTGCTTGGTTTGCGTGGCACCTAAATTGGCGTATAAAAAATGATGCCCTAATTGGGTTGCGGCAGCTTGCAATTCTTCAACACCGTGGGCGCGAATCGATTGCACGATATTGGGCTTGACGCGCTTGAGGGGTTGATCTTTAATGATTTCTGGGGCGGGCATAGTGTTCATGGTTTTTATTCTTCTTAGGGCATGATTTTTTTGAAAGACGCGTAGTGATCGTCGGTGTAATAGCAAGCGTCAAAGGATTTGCTTTTTGCGCCGCCGCAGACAATGCGAATGGCGCCGCGGTTTTTGGTGGCAGGTGTTTTGACGGTGTACTCGTGGTA
>JANPAY010000197.1:0-1529 GCA_031430155.1 Comamonadaceae bacterium | reverse complement strand
TCGCCTCGTCGGCGTTGCGGACCGACAGCGGCATCGTGGGGTCCGTGATCACGGCGACGCCGGTCCGTTCGGCCAGGGAATCCAGCCACGGATGGGTCAAGGGATCGAGCCGAGTGACGGGAATGTGCGGACTCCGCCGGAGACATGCTTCCCACTGAGCGAGCAGATCATCAGCGCGCGTATCACCGGCCCTGATCGCCAGTAGTTCCTGGTCGAGCCGCCCGCGTCGGGCGAAGTCGACGGCATCCGGAAGCTGTCCATCGGGTGGCGGCGGGTGGAAGCGGTTCTGGAGGAGGACGACGCCGGCTCCGGCGTCGAAAGGAGCCAGGAGAGGATCGATCCGCCCGCACACCTCGGCATCGTCGGGGAGAACGACGACCACTCCCGATCCTTCAGCGCTGAGCTCGCGAACGATGGTGGGCCGCACTGCCGCGATCAGTTCCGGCGCGTCGTGGAGCATCGCCAGCCGGGCGAACTCCCTCGCCGGCAACAGTCTCTCCACGAAAGGCGCGCCGTCCTCGGCGACGAGGTCGTCGACGACGACGGTCCGGACGGTCGCCTCGGGGTGATGTGCGGAGAGGGTGGAAGTGGCCCGTCGGGCCGACGGTCGTCGCAAGACCGTGGTGATGCACACGGCGGTAAACGGGCGCTCCACGACCCCGAGCCTACGGGTGGGGCGGCGCGCTACTTCGCCTTGTTCGCGGCAGCCCTCCGGGCCGACGTCTTTCCCGAGGGCTTCTTTCCTGTCGTCGTGCGGAGTGCGAGGGCTTTCTGTCCGCCCGCGACCCACCCGGCCTGGCTGGCCGGACCGTCGACGACAGGCCCGAACTGGTACCCCGCCGGCGAGGTGATGCCGCCGATGCGCACCGGGCCGCCGGAGTACGCCCGGCCGATCTGGCCGTTGCGGCGATGGACGACGTAGACGAACCAGGAGCCGCTGGTCCCCGGTGACGGTGTCCAGGTGAAGACGTTGCGTCCGGGTTTCACCGCGATCCCGGAGGCGATCTGCGTGCCGTCGAACCCTGATCGATCGGCGTCGATGAACAGGTCAGCGGTCGTTCCGTCGGCGAACGAGTTGTCGTGCCACTCCACGTCGAAGCTCGTCGCTCCCGCATCGATGTCGGCGAGCTTCACCCGATCGACCCGGAAGCTGCGTTCTCCTCGATCTTCGTTGGGATCGAAGCGGAACATCTCGATGAGCTGTCCCGCCCAGCCGATGCGTGGCCCGTTCTGGGTCGGATCGGTGATGTCCGCCGGGTCTGCGGTCGCGAGATCCACCGTGAACGAACGCTGGTTGGGATACGTCACGATGTCGTCGGAGTTCTGCAGGTCGGCTCCGTTCTTGGTGAGCGGCGTGCCGGCGATGCGCCAAATGAGCCGGGCGACCGTTCCACCGCTGCCCTTGTCCTCGAGGTTGAACGGTCCGTCGAAGGAGTACTCGACGGTGACCCGGCGGAAGTCGGTTCCGTTGAAGGCCCGCGCCAGGCGCATGCCGATACCGGGGTCGTTGATCGCCGGCCCGGCATTGG
>JANPAY010000196.1:0-8248 GCA_031430155.1 Comamonadaceae bacterium | reverse complement strand
GGTCCTGCCCGACCATCGTGCTTCGCAACGAACGGTGTTCCATGTTGACCGCGACGCGCTGGCGCAGCTTGATCGCGGCAAAGTCGCTGGTGTTGGCGCGATAAGTGCTCTCGGACCACGAGCCCGAGTCGGCGTAGTCGTAGAACATGCGCGGCGTGCGCGCTTGGTGCACCACGCGTAGGTCTTCGATGCAGGTGATTTTGGATAGGGGTGGGATGCAAAACATGAAAGTTTCCTGATTAAATTTTGAGACGCTCTTTATGACGCGCAATTTGCATCCGCACTTGCGCTGGCGCTGTGCCGCCCAGTGTGGAACGGGCTTCTAGCGAACCGCGCAGGCTTAAGCAATCAAACACATCCGCTTCGATATGGGCGTTGAATGTCTTTAAGGTTTCAAGTGGCAACGCGCTTAAATCCACACCCTGTGCAATGGCGTATTTCACTGCTTTGGCAACCGTTTCGTGTGCATCACGGAAAGGCAAACCCTTTTTGGTCATGTAGTCGGCAAGGTCGGTCGCCGTGGCGTAGCCCTTGAGAGCGGCGCGTTCCATGGCTTCGGGTTTGATGGTGACGGAAGCCATCATCTCACTGAAGATGCGGAGCGTCTCTTTGATTGTGTCCACCGTGTCAAACAGCGGCTCTTTGTCTTCTTGGTTGTCTTTGTTGTAGGCGAGGGGCTGCCCCTTCATCAGCGTCAAGAGTCCCATCAAATGCCCCACCACACGCCCCGTTTTTCCACGTGCGAGTTCGGGTACATCGGGATTTTTTTTCTGCGGCATGATGGAACTGCCCGTGGTGAATGCGTCGCCAATTTGGATGAAGCCAAAGTTTTGGCTCATCCAAATGATGAGTTCTTCCGACAAACGGCTGGTGTGGATCATCACCAGTGATGCGGCTGCTGCAAACTCAATCGCGAAGTCGCGGTCGCTGACGGCATCCAAGCTGTTTTGGCACACTTGCGGATGGCCTTGCTCGTCCATCATGCCCAGCGTTTTGGCGACGCGCTCACGGTCTAGCGGATAGCTAGTGCCTGCCAGCGCAGCGCTGCCCAGCGGCAGGCGATTGACGCGCTTGCGCACGTCTTGCATGCGCTCGGCATCGCGGGCAAACATCTCCACATAAGCCAGCATGTGATGCCCAAAGCTGACAGGCTGGGCGACTTGCAAATGCGTAAAGCCAGGCAGGATGGTGTCGGTATTTTTATCGGCAATTAAGACTAGTGCGGCTTGCAGTGCGGCGAGTAAATCCACAATCAGATCAATCTCGGAGCGCAGCCACAGGCGCACATCAGTCGCGACCTGATCGTTGCGCGAGCGGCCTGTGTGCAGGCGCTTACCAGCGTCGCCTACCAGCGTTGTCAGCCGCGCTTCGATGTTGAGGTGCACGTCTTCTAAATCTAACTTCCACTCAAACGAACCCGACTCGATGTCGGCTTTGATTTGTGCCATGCCGCGCTCAATGGAGGAGAGATCGTCCGTGCTGATAATTTTTTGCGCACAGAGCATTTCGGCATGTGCCAACGAGCCCGCTATGTCGGCTTGCCACAGGCGTTTGTCAAAAAACACGCTGGATGTGTAGCGCTTGACGAGGTCGCTCATAGGCTCGGAGAACAGCGCCGACCACGCTGTCGATTTTGTGTCTAGTTGGCTAGTATTAGATTTAGTCATGGCGTTATTATCCCAGCCTATGAATCTGACCCGTCCCACGACCCACATCACCATTGCCACCCGCGAATCGCGCCTTGCGCTGTGGCAAGCCAACCATATTAAAACGCTATTGGAAGCCAAAGGCTGCACGGTTACGCTGCTCGGCATGACGACGCTAGGCGATCAAATTTTGGACAAGACGCTCTCTAAAGTCGGCGGCAAAGGCTTGTTTGTGAAAGAGCTAGAGACCGCGCTGATGGATGGTCGCGCCGATCTGGCTGTCCATTCGCTGAAAGACGTGCCAATGGAGTTACCAGAAGGCTTTGCGCTGGCTGCCGTGCTGGAACGCGAAGACCCGCGCGATGCGTTTGTCTCAAATCATTTTGCAACTCTTGCTGATTTGCCGCAAGGCGCAGTCGTGGGCACATCCAGCCTGCGCCGTGCCGTGCTGCTAAAAGCTTTGCGGCCTGATTTGCAAATTGAGCCACTACGTGGCAACTTAGATACACGCCTTGGCAAACTGGACGCTGGTAACTACGCCGCTATCGTATTAGCTGCCGCAGGACTGAAACGCCTTGGCCTTGCAAACCGCATCCGCGCTGTTTTTGAAACCGAGCAGATGTTGCCTGCCGCCGCGCAAGGCGCACTGGGCTTAGAGATTCGCGCGGATCGAAGCGACCTGTTGGCGCTTCTCGCCCCGATGATTCATCAGCCCACGATGCTGGCAGCTTATGCCGAACGCGCTGTCAGCCGTGCCATGGGCGGTAGTTGCTCGATGCCACTCGCGGCGCATGCCGTATTTTCTGATTCTTCGGCGCATGCCACCATTGCAGGTGACGAGATGCACCTTCGCGCCGCATTTGGCGATGAGGTGACAGGGGTGATTAAACGTGCCGAAGGGCGAGCTAATGTGCGGACAATTGAAGAGGCAGAGACATTGGGAATGGCAATTGCCCAGCAGCTACACCCCCTCACCCCAACCCTCTCCCACGAGGGGAGAGGGAGCAAGTCATAGTGATGCGCGTCATCATCACCCGCCCAGAGCCCGAATGCTCCCGCTGGGTGGATGCGATGCAAGCGGAGGGCTTATCTGCCGTGGCTTTGCCGTTGATTGAGGTTGCCAGTATCCCGTTTGTGTTTGATGCCTCCCAAAACTACGACGCTTTCGTATTTGTTAGCCGCAGCGCTGTGGACGGTTTTTTTAAAGTTGCACCGAAAGATGCGCTAGAGGCCAAGCGCTGTTTGGTCTCTGGGCTGGGCACTCGCGCAGCCCTTATCCAGCATGGCTTGCAGGAGGGTTTAATTGACGCACCAGACAGCCACTCGAATCAATTTGATTCTGAAGCGCTGTGGGTTGTCTCAAGCAAGCGCGATTGGCATGGCAAGCGTGTATTGATTGTGCGCGGCGCAAATAACTTGGGCGAGCAAGAAGGCAGACCTTGGTTAGCCGATCAGCTCAGCGCAGCAGGCGCGGTGGTCGATTTTGTGGCGACTTACGAGCGCCGCTTGCCTCATTTGACGGATGAACAGCGCGCCCTGTTGCAAGCCACGCCAGATAAGCCTTCCCAAGATGTTTGGCTGTTTAGCAGCAGCCAGTCCATTGCTCATCTCAAGCTCTTAATTCCCTCGCGTAATTGGAAGACTACCCGCGCCATCGCGACGCATGAGCGGATTTTTATCTCTGCAATGGGGGCTGGGCTTGGCGACGTCAAAATCACCCGCCCAGTACTCACGGATGTGATCGCTACGCTTAAGGCGCTGTGAGCGGATAGAGCTTGCAGCCATTCGCTGCGTTTAGGTTTTTGTTGCAACTGGCCAGTGCGCTTTGCTCAGCTTCGGTTTGGTTGCGGGCCCCCGTAATCGTGTTCCAACTCCAACCATTGCCAACGTTGCTGTAAGCCAAAGCGCTATGCGGGCGAGCGACTCGTAGCGCGAGTGCCTCATCGACGAGTTGTTGGGGGAACTGGGGAGGCGGTGCCGGGCGACTGGTCAGCCAAGCTTTGCTCATCACAAACTCGCGCTGCTCGGTGCTGGGATGCGGACCTTCGTGTTTCACAATGACGGTTGCCGCACAGTTGCCTTGGCAGCTGGCTGGAAAGGTAATCTGCATCTTGCCTGCTCCAACGCTTTTGGCTTCGATCGTCACGCCTTGCGGAGCGCTGATTTGTGTTTGCCAGTTCCAATTGGCTTGCAAACCTTGCAGTTCAATGGTTTGCGGTACGCCCGGGCTCAGCTCGGTGGTCGAAGCTAGGGGCAAAACGGTAAATGGATTGGGCGGGGTTTGAAACGACCAGCGCAGACTTTTTGGCGTCGCCCCTACGCTAATGTCGGCTTGTACTTCATACCGCGTACCATATTGCAGCGGTTTTTCTGGCAGAAAAAAAGCTTCATTTTTAACGATTCGTGCGTCTGATTTTGACTCTAGCAATCGACCTAAAACGGGAACTGAGTTCTTATCCAACAACGCAAACCTAGTTATTTTTAGCATTTGCCCTGTCGCCGCATGAATGCTGATGGGCAAACCGAGCCATTGGCCAGGTCTGTCGGGTGCGGGATCGGGAAGCTCGTTGCGAAAGGCGACTCGCGCCGTCGTCGATTGATCGGCAGGATAGACGCCTAGCCAATCCGCAGCGACGCTGCCTCGGGCAGCGCCTTCACCCATGACCAGCACGGCGTCTGGCGTATCCACCGCCGCGCCCAGCTCCGTCCAAGCAGGATTAAAGAGGCCAGAGCGGTGATAAACCGTTGCGATGAGTTGCTCCACCGCGCCAGCGCCCGTATTGCCTTTGTCACTAAAGACGATTTGCTCGCCAGCGCTGTAGGCGTAGCCAAAGCGTTTGGTGCGATCACCAATGGTGACGCCAATAAATTTGGGATAACCCACGCGCTCGCGGTGCATTTCGGGTGTACCGTCAGGGGCTAGTTTGTCAAGCATCGAGCGATCTGTGAGCGCTGATAAATACTGGCTGTGTCCGATTGCCGTTTGGTTTAGCTTGTCGTTTGGGACGACAGCACTCAATCCCATGGCTGTGCGATAACGACTCAAAGCTTGCACCGCCTCGCTACCCGTCTGGGCTAAGGCCGCGTTGGTGCAAAGCCCAAGCAGGACAAGTCCTGCTGCTAAAAATGCATGCTTCATGCGTTAAATGCAGCGCGAATGGCCTCGATACGCGCACGGTTCACACCGAAATCTTTGCGTCCTAAACGGCTAGCAGAGCGCACGTGAATGACGTGATTGGCCTCGTCCATCGCAAACTCAACATCATCGGTAAAGCGCAGCACTAGCGTGGTGCACTGCACATAGAGATAACGCTGCCCAGCATCCAGTTTTTTATTGATGACGACAGTGGTGCGTGGGACAGTGGCAACCGCGCGCTCCAATTTCGTCCATGCCGCTGCAGCGTCGCCTTCATAGCTAATCGCTGCAATGTCGGCATAGGCTCGCATGGGGTGATTAGGATAGAGCGAGGCTTGACTTGAAACGCTATTCTCTGTTTTGGACGGTTCTTTTAATTTGCCATCGGTTAAACCTAGGTTTGTGGGGGCTTTGCCACTAAGCAAGCCCCATTGGCCCGCCAACAGCAATAAACCCGCTAACAATGCCAAGATCAGTAATATGATGCGAATCAACATGATTATTCTCCAAGTTTTTGAAACTAATGAAATTTACCCTAATTTGAAGTGCTCCATAATATAATCCAAAGCTGAATGAAAATTAGAGCACTTCCAGCCCATTACATACGACTTGCCGTCGGTGGCTTGGCCGCCGTTTTTTGCGCCATGACTATTGTCGCTTGTGGTGGCGCAGCAGGTAGCAGTAGCAGTAATACACCGGGGCTCACACTGACGTTAATCAATGCGTCGGGTAGCGCGGTCACGAATATGGTGGTGGGTACTAGTTATACCTTGGTTGCTACGGCATCGCAAACAGGTGGATCGGCTGCTAATGTCGTGGTGACATTTACGGCTGGCAGCTTAGCCACTTTGACGCCAAGCACGGGGACGGCGCTCACCAATAGCTCGGGCGTTGCCACAATGGTGCTGGTGCCAACTACCGCAGGCGCGTCAACGGCCACAGCCAGTGCGACTGTCAATAAAATCACCACGACGGCTGCGACAGCAACGACGGCAGCCACGACGACGACGACCAGCGTTGCGGTGAGTGCGAATACGAATTACGCTGTCGCGACACTTGGCGCATCAGGCACACCCGCTGTCGTGACGTTGAGTGCCTTGACGGCGACCGCGGGATCGACTCTGGGCACATCGCTCACATCGGGCAGCTCAACAGCCCTCAGTCTGACGGTTTATAGCAATGGTGTTGCACCGACTACGCCCGCTAGTGTTGCCTTTACGACAACTTGTGGCCAAGTCTCTCCTACGCCTGCAACCAGCAATGGCAGTGGCGTTGTCTCGGCGACCTACTCTTCGGTCAATGCCGATGGCAGCTTATGCCAAGGCTCTCCAGCAGGGACGGTGACTGCCACCACGAGTGGCGTGACCAGTCAAGTCTCGATGTATGTGAGTGCGCCCACAACCGGATCCGTATCGTTTATTTCGGCATCACCCACGCAAATTTATTTAACGGGGGCGGGTGCAACGTCGCAAGCCACTTTGACATTTAAGGCGCTATCCAATACAGGCACTGCGCTTGCGAATTGGCCTGTCGATTTGACGTTAACAAGCAATCCAGGTGGCGTCACCTTTGGCACGCAAGGCAATACAGCGCTGGTGGCGGGCACAACCAATGCGTCGGGCTTGGTGACGGTCTCTGTATTTGCGGGTGGCACGCCAGGTGCGGTGAGCATAAAAGCGACATGGAATGCCAATTCAGCTATTTTTACAACCTCGACTGGTTTTTCTGTGGCCTCGGGCCCGCCGCGGCAAAGCGCGATGACTTTAGCGATGACTAATCCGAACATTGAAGGGTGGAATATTGTGGGTACGACAACCCAATTGACTGTCAGCATTTCGGATGCCAACGGAAATGCCGTGCCGAATGGCACAGTCGTTAATTTTGTGAGCTCTGGCGGTCAAATCAATAGCACCTGTACAACAGCGCTTGTGGCTACTTTTTCGCGCTGCAGCGTGAATTTTTCGAGTCAAAACCCTCGCCCTACCAATGGACGAGTAGCTGTTTTGGCCTACCTTGAAGGTGTTAAAAACTACACCGATACCAATGCCAACAATCAGTACGATGCGGGTACTGACACACTGAGCGATCAAGGAGATGCTTACCGCGACGATAACGAAAATGGGGTGTATGACAGTGGTGAATTTGTGGTTAGTAAAGGAGGCGCTGTGGTCTGCGCAGGTGCTGGGGGGGCGGTTCCTATGAGAGTGAATACTTGCACTGGACTCATCCCCACCACTGTGCGCGCCCAGGCGATCATTTTGCTTTCATCTGGTTTGCCTCTGGTGACAGCCGTGGCTGGGCAGGCAAGCTTTACTTCAATTAATGCGCGTGGTTTTAACTTTACCCTCAATGGCACTGCGCAGACGTTATTGCCAATGCCGTCCGGCACATCAATTTCCATTACGTCCTCAGTCACGGGTTGCACGGTGGGCGCAATAAGCCCATCTGCTGTTCCGTTTGTCAGCGGAGGGACTAATCCTTTAGCTAATCTAGGGTCTGTGCATACGGTGACCCTGACGGGAACGGCTGCGGCTGGCGTCACCCCTGCTGTAACTTGTAACGGCGCCACATTAACAATTAGCACGACAAGCCCATCTGGCGTTGCAGGCTCTGCGACGGTGACTGTCCCCTAATGCGACAATCCCCACTTTGAAAATTTAGGAGTTAGTGGTGGCAGGTCATTCCAAGTGGGCGAACATTCAGCATCGCAAAGGGCGGCAAGACGAAAAGCGACAAAAGATTTGGACGCGTGTGGTACGCGAAATCATGGTGGCAGCCCGCGTGGGCGGCGGCGATCCATCTGCCAATCCGCGTCTTCGCTTGGCGATGGAGAAGGCCAAAGCATCCAATATGCCGGTTGATACCGTCAAGCGCAATATCGACAAAGCCACTGGTAATTTAGAAGGCGTGCAGTACATCGAAGTTCGCTACGAGGGCTACGGCATTGGCGGCGCGGCGATTATTGTGGACACCATGACGGACAACAAGGTGCGCACGGTGGCGGAGGTGCGCCACGCGTTTTCTAAACACGGCGGGAATATGGGTACCGAGGGCTCGGTGGCGTTTCAGTTTAAGCATGTGGGGCAGATGATTTTTGCGCCAGGTACAAATGAGGATGCACTCACGGAAGCCGCGCTGGACGTGGGCTGCGAGGACATTATCGTGAGTGACGATGGCGTGATTGAGGTGCTGACCTCACCGTTTGATTTGGAAGCGCTTAAATTGGCGCTTGAGGCAAAGGGCTTTGTACCCGAAATGGCCGAGGTGACGATGCGTGCGGACAACGCGATTGAAATGCCTGAGTTGGAAGCCGTCAAGATGCAAAAGCTATTGGATGTTCTGGAAGACTTGGATGATGTGCAAAATGTGTTTCATAACGCTGTGCTTTGAGCAATTTTTTAAGTGATTAATTGATGAATATTCTTGTGATTGGCGGCGGTGGCCGTGAACATGCTCTAGCTTGGAA
>JANPAY010000195.1:0-1701 GCA_031430155.1 Comamonadaceae bacterium | reverse complement strand
GACGAATTGGTGGTGGCTTGCATGGCCTCTAAATCTTTGGAAGATGCCAAACTCATTGAAGCCGCGACGGCAGCATTAGCCAAAGCGACCGAAGCCTTTGCTGCCGCCAGAATGAACGCGGGCATTGCACGTGCGCTGGCTGGAAAAAACATCGAGAATATCTAAATCATGGTCATCACTATCAAAATCCTCCCGCACGCAGAACTCTGCCCGCAGGGCACGTCCATCAAGGCTTCCAGCGGTGACAGTTTGTGCGAAGCGCTTTTGGAGCACGGTATCGCCATCGAACACGCTTGCGATATGAGCTGTGCGTGCACGACGTGCCACATCATCGTGCGCGAGGGCTTTAATAGCTTGAATGAGATGGACGAAAACGAAGAAGACTTGTTAGACCGCGCTTGGGGGCTAGAGCCCAATTCGCGCCTGTCGTGCCAAGCCTTCGTGGCGCAAACGGATTTGGTGGTGGAGATTCCCAAATACACCATCAACCACGCTAAAGAATTGCATTGAGTTAAAGGTCAAAAATCATGCGCCAAGTCATGCTGGATACCGAAACGACGGGACTTTCACCTGCCACAGGTGATCGCATTGTCGAACTCGGCTGCGTGGAATTACTCAATCGCAAGCTGACGGGCAATAACAAACATTACTATCTCAATCCTGAACGCGACAGCGACGAGGGCGCTTTGCGTGTTCACGGACTCACAACTGAGTTTTTGAGTGACAAACCTAAATTTGCAGAAATTGCTGACGATTTTTTAGCGTATATCGCAGGTGCCGACGAAATCATCATCCACAACGCACCGTTTGACGTTGGATTCTTGGAAGCGGAACTCAAACGCGCGGGCAAAAACCGTTTCACCAGCGTGGTTGCCAAAGTGGTGGACTCGCTGGCGATGGCCAAGCACCAGTACCCTGGCAAGCGCAATAGCTTAGACGCGCTGTGCGACCGTTTGGGTGTAGATAACTCGGGCCGCAAGCTGCATGGCGCTCTTTTAGATGCAGAGCTGCTGGCGGACGTATACATCGGCCTCACACGCGGGCAAGATGCGCTCTTGATGGATGCGGGCGCGGAAGCTAAGAGTGCAGCGATGCAAACGATTGATTTGCGTCAGTATGATTTGCCTGTTTTGATGCCCTCAGACGACGAAATAGCGGCGCACGATGCGGTGCTTTTGCAGCTAGATAAGGCTAGCGGCGGAAAAACTATTTGGCGAATCACTCAACCTGCTTTATAATCAGAGGCTGTGTGCGGCTGTAGCTCAGTTGGATAGAGTATCTGGCTACGAACCAGAGGGTCGTGGGTTCAATTCCTGCCAGCCGCACCAATGTATTGAAGCCCTTGATTGAAAAATCAAGGGCTTTTTACTTATCTAAGCTGTCAAAAATCACTCCGCCTTTGCCCCGCTGGTCTTGACCATAGGTTCATATTTTTTAAGTTCGCTTTGAATGAGCGTCCCAAACGCTTCGGGCGTTGTGGGCGTGGGCTCGGCATAGAAAGCTGCAAAACGCGTTTTGATATCTGGACTTTGCAGCGCATCGCTGAAAGCCTTGTGCAGCTTGGCTTGTAGGGCAGGTGGCAGATTCGCTGGTGCGACCAATCCCCACCACGTGTCAATCGAAAAATCTTTATAACTTTCGGCAACCGATGGAACATCAGGCAGTGCGGGCGAGCGTGTCAGCGTCGTTACGCCTAGCGCC
>JANPAY010000194.1:0-1809 GCA_031430155.1 Comamonadaceae bacterium | reverse complement strand
CCGTTTGCGTGGCCCGCCAGACGCGACGTATCGGTGCGGCTTGATCAGGCGATGCCGGGCTTGGCTCGGTGTTGCCATCCGTACTGAACGATTGGCAGATGTCGTTCGTCTCCTCGACGACGGTCTCGAGGGCATCCGGGTCAAAGCCGGGTAGCCACAAAGTTGGCGCAATGGGTTGAACCATGGCGGTGTTCTCCAGGTGTGCGGGGAACACGGCCACCCATCTGGGGAGGCATGCTCCCCAGATGGGACAGTCCGGGCGGATCGCGAACGCGAGCGCCGGTGCGTGATGAATTCCGCCGACAGGCGTCAGCGGGGTAGAGGTCTCAGTTCAGCGGAAGGCGCGGAACCGGGCGGCAGCGAAGGGCTGCCCTGTCTCGGAAGGCGGGTAACGACCGCGACGCCCGGGACCACCGGGTCGCCCGTGAGGGCGGATTGGCCGAAGCCAGGTGCCCCGAAAGTGTGGGCGCTGAGGGTTGCCTCCGGATACCGATCCGCCCTTTGCCGGCACAAGGAAGGCGATGGTGCGGGGCTTGGCGGTGGCAAGGGCCAGGAGCGGGGGTCAGGCCCAAAGGCGAGGCGGATCGATGTGAAGGCAGCCCAAATGGATTCAATTCCCGGCGCCGAACCGGCAAGGCCGACCGAGGCCGGCGCGAGTGTTGTGGCATCAGCGGTGAAGGGCTTGAAGATTCGATGCTGGGTGAGATTCTGAACACATGGACGGCGCGCATGCCCTCCATGTCAACCGTTCAGGAGCCCTCATGAAATTCTCCAAAGCCGAGGTCGAGGCAATCATCGAAGCAGCGCCGCGCACCTTCATCCCCTTCAACAAGCTGGTCGTGTCCGAAGACCTCCAAGCCCGCGGCGGCGACGCGGCGCCGAAGTTCACCCTGCCCGAACTCGCCGCCTCGATCAGGGAATGCGGCGTGCTGCAGAACCTGGTCGTCGTCCAGGGCGCCCGGGGCCGCTACGAGGTCTGCGCGGGCGGGCGTCGACTGGCCGCGCTGGGCCTGCTCGTGGGCCAGGGTGACATCGCCTGCAACTACCCGGTGCCGGTGCTCATCGTGCCTGCCGACAAGGCGCTGATCGCCAGCCTGTCCGAGAACTGCTTTCATGTGCCGATGCATCCCGCCGACGAGTTCGCTGCCTTTGCCAAGCTGATCGCGCAGGGCAAATCGGTGGAGGACGTGGCAGCGGCCTTCGGTGTTGCGCCGCTGGTGGTCAAGCGTCGCATGAAGCTGGCCAGCGTCTCACCCAAGCTGATGGCCTTGTACCGCCAGGGCGATATCGGGCTGGACTGCCTGATGGTGCTGGCCTCGGTGGATGACCACGACAGGCAGGAGCAAGCCTGGGCCGGTCTTCCGACCTGGAACCAGCGCCCCGACCACCTGCGCCAATTGCTGACCCGTGGTGAGATCGAGTCCGACAGCGACCCGGTCGCGAAGTTCGTGACACTGAAGGTCTACGAGAAGGCGGGCGGCGCGCTGCGCCGCGACCTGTTCAGCGATGACGACAAGAAGGCGTATCTGCTGGACACCTCGCTGCTGGAACGTCTGGCGACCAACAAACTCCAGAAGCGTGCGAAACAGGTGCTGGCCCAGGGCTGGAAATGGGTGGACGTGCGGGTGCGCTACGTTTACGACGAGTACGTCAAGCACGGCGAACTGCGCAAAGCCCGTCGCGAGCCCACGCCCGAAGAGGCGGCGGCGGTCCAGGCGCTGGACACCCGAATCTCCGCGCTGCATGGGCAGATGGAGGCGCTGGCGGATCAGGATGCCGACGATGAGGGCAGCGACCGGGACTACCTCG
>JANPAY010000193.1:0-1663 GCA_031430155.1 Comamonadaceae bacterium | reverse complement strand
ATCTCGTCATCATGGGCTCAGAGTCGGGCGTTCTGCCTGTGCCCGAGAGCAAGATCGTTCGCAAATGGCGCTTGCAGCCGGGCAAGATGTTTTTGATCGACCTTGAGCAAGGCCGCATGATTGATGACGAGGAGCTCAAAGCCAACCTCGCTAACAGCAAGCCATACAAACAGTGGATTGAGAATTTGCGTATCAAGTTAGATGACGTGTCGGACGCTTCGTCTGCACCCGTTTCTTCCGCTACCGCTTTGCTTGACCGTCAGCAGGCCTTTGGTTTCACCCAAGAAGATATTAAGTTCTTAATCGCGCCTATGGCTGCCAACGGCGAAGAAGGCATTGGCTCGATGGGAAATGACAGCCCGCTGGCTGTGCTCTCAGACAAAAACAAACCTCTCTATAGCTACTTCAAACAGCTATTCGCGCAAGTGACGAATCCACCGATTGACCCGATTCGCGAAGCGATCGTGATGTCACTCGTGTCTTTCATTGGCCCTAAACCCAATTTACTGGACATCAACCAAGTCAACCCGCCGATGCGTTTGGAAGTCAGTCAGCCGATTCTCGATTTTGCCGACATGGCAAAACTGCGCGATATCGCTGCCCACACCCAAGGCAAGTTCAAGAGCAGCACGCTGGACATCACGTATCCATTGGTCTGGGGACACGAGGGCGTGGAAGCCAAGCTGGCATCACTGTGCGCCGAAGCCGTGGACGCGATCAAGTCTGGTAGCAACATTCTCATCATCAGCGACCGCCTATTGTCCGCATCGCAGATCGCAATTCCAGCACTTTTGGCGCTGTCGGCGATTCACCAGCATTTAGTACGGACAGGTCTGCGCACCACGGCTGGCCTCGTTGTTGAAACAGGCACAGCACGCGAAGTGCATCACTTTGGCGTGCTGGCAGGCTACGGTGCAGAAGCCATTCACCCGTACTTGGCCATGGAGACCTTGCTTGAATTGCACAAAGGATTGACAGGTGATTTGTCTGCTGACAAAGCCATCTACAACTACGTTAAAGCCATTGGCAAAGGCTTATCGAAAATCATGTCCAAGATGGGCGTGTCTACCTATATGAGTTACTGCGGTGCACAGCTGTTTGAAGCGATTGGTATCAACACTGAAACCGTTGCCAAATACTTCACGGGTACACCGACGCGCGTCGAAGGGATTGGTATTTTTGAAATTGCTGAAGAAGCCATCCGTACCCACAAAGCCGCGTTCAGCGACGACCCCGTGCTGGCGTCGATGCTGGAGACTGGCGGCGAATACGCGTGGCGTGCTCGCGGCGAAGAGCACATGTGGACACCTGATGCGATTGCCAAATTGCAGCACAGCACACGTGCCAACAACTGGAACACGTACAAAGAATACGCACAAATCATCAATGACCAAAGCAAGCGCCACATGACGCTACGCGGCCTGTTTGAGTTCAGAGTCGATCCATCCAAAGCCATTTCGGTAGACGAAGTGGAATCCGCCAAAGAGATCGTCAAGCGCTTTGCGTCTGGCGCGATGTCCCTGGGCTCCATCTCCACCGAAGCCCACGCCACGCTGGCTGTCGCGATGAACCGCATTGGCGGTAAGAGCAATACGGGCGAAGGCGGCGAAGATCCTGCGCGCTATCGTCAAGAGCTGAAAGGCATCCCGATTAAGCAAGGTCA
>JANPAY010000192.1:0-1778 GCA_031430155.1 Comamonadaceae bacterium | reverse complement strand
CATATCCGCAATAGTTTTTTTGCAGTAGGTGCGGCACATTTACCCGGCGATTCCGGCGTGATAAAATTATTGAAGCAACGAGGCTTTACCGTGGAAGCGGTAACTTCTTCTAAAAAAATGGCACCTGAATCATATACTTATAAATCCATTGATAAGCCATGGGTTAAAATGGTAAGTGAAGACAGTGCTTATGAAATTGAAATGCCGGGAAAATCTTCTGAATTAAAATTATTGGGCGATGATTTAAAAATGAAGATGTATGCAGACATGATCAATGAAGTTGCCTACATGGCAGGGTTTACGTTTGTATCGGATGAAAATCCCGAAAATATGATGAACCGGATGATCAACTCTTTTGCCGGGAAAAATTTTAAGAAACAGGAAGAAAAAAAGATCATTCACAATGGCATAGATGGGATAGAATTTGTTTCATTAAGGGAAAATTATTATTACCGCATGCAGTTATTTTTAGTTTCCCGTAAACTGTATATGGTAATGGTAGGAGGAGAAAAAAAAGAAAGCCTCTATTCAAAAGATGCAGAAAAGTTTTTTCAAAGTTTTACTGCAAATACAAAGCTTGAGCCCAAAACAAAAACCTGGGTAGATTATTCCAATCCACAAAAAGCTTTTTCTTTATCCTTTCCGCAAAAGCCCACAGTAAGCAATGTAAAAGAGGGCGACAAAAGTTTTGATACCTACACCTATTCGGCTTTGGACCTTATGAATAATGCATATTACATGATTGTAGTAAGTGACACCAAAAAAGGACTTTTTGTAATTGATGACAGTCTTATTTTTAATTCTAAACTTGATTATTACAAGCAAAATAAAATGGCTGTTGAAGATATCAGGAAGTTTGAATTTAGTGGTTATCCGGCTATGAGTTTTTCTGCTCAGGTTCACCAGGATGGCGCTGATTATGTTTCCAAACTATTGATTGTATCACGGGGTAACAGGAGTTATACACTAATAGCTGTTACAGAAAAGGGAAAAGAAGATTTCCCCGAAGTCACAAAATTTTTCCGCTCATTTATATTGCAGCCTTATCATCTTTCTGATTGGTCGTTAACAAAAGCTGATAATAAATTGTTTAGCACCTGGGCACCGTCTGCTATCAAAATAACTCCTGTTGATACTGCAGGATTATCCGTAGAAGAACTGCATACAAAACTGGAAGAATCAAAAAATGAAATACAATTCAATGCATTTGAACCAGCTTCGGTTACAAACTATAATATCAATATACAAGTGCCGTCTAAATATTACTGGACAAAAAACGACAGCTCATTTTTTTCTGATCAGCTTAAAACTTATTATACCGATACCAGTTCTTACCAGGCAAAAAATAACCCGGGCAATTTTGATTCACTCATATATAAAAGACCAGTAGTAAATGGAAATGCAAAAGGGTTTGAGATATTGGTAAAAAATGGCAGCAAATCCTATTACAAAAAAGTGAGGGTACTCAGCAACGGAGATACGGCTTATCACTTATTTATACTTGTGCCATATACATTTATGAATAACGAAAACAACACCCGTTTTTTTAATGATTTCCGTTTTGAAAGAGAAGAGATGTCAACAACTTTGTTTACAAATAAAACGGATATTATACTGAAAGATCTAATGAGTACAGACAGTGCTACTAAAGCTAATGCTGCAGATGCTTTGAGCGAAACTAAATTTACAGCAGAGGATCTTCCACTATTGCACAAAGCATTTTTACAGCAATATCCTGAAGACACCCTTAACTATTATTCCATCACAAACTCGATAGC
>JANPAY010000191.1:0-5237 GCA_031430155.1 Comamonadaceae bacterium | reverse complement strand
GCGCCCGTCGTCGCTCCAAGTGCAACCCGTAATTTCGGAATTGGTCGGGCCTGTGAGGAAACGGCGGATTTCGCCCGTATTTCTATCGCAAGCCAGCATTTGGTTATTGCCGATGTTTTTGAGTTCGCCTTTGTACATTTGGCTGGCATGCGCGTCGGTTAGGATCCACAGAACGCCTTGCTTATCCAGCGCCAAACCATCGGGGCACGCGAAGATATCGGTCTTTGCACCAGCCTTTGCTGGACGTGGCTTGGCGGCAGATCTATCATTGGCAGGATCACCTGCAAAGACTAAATGATTCCATGCAAATGTGGTCGCATCAAAGTCGTTGTTTTCCTTCCAGCGGATCACGTTACCCATCACGTTATTAGCCAGTGGATTAGCCGCGTCTGGCGCAGGTTTACCTGCATCGCCACGCTGCGAGTTATTGGTCAGCGTACAAAAAACCTCGCCACTGGCTTGGTCAATTGCCAGCCACTCAGGTCTATCCATTTTTGTGCCGCCCAGTAAATCTGACGCTTGGCGGGCTTTAATGACGACTTCGCCTTGGTCGGTAAATCCGTTTGCCACGGTGAGTCCTCCTTGCCCTTGCACCAGTGGCAACCACTTACCTGTGCCATCTGCATCGAACCGCGCCACGTAAAGCGTGCCGTGGTCTAGCAGTTCAATATTCGCCTGCGCTTTCGAGAGCCCCTTCGCTGTATCGGCTTCTTTAATGACATCACGGCTGACAAACTTATAGATGTACTCAAACCGAGCGTCCTCACCCGAATAAACCACAGCACGCTTGTCTTTGGTCATCGCTACCCAAGCGCCTTCGTGCGCGGCGCGTCCCAAAGCCGTGCGTTTGATGGGGGTGCTGGTTGGATCCATTGGATCGACCTCGACCACCCAGCCAAAGCGATTCGGTTCGTTCGGGTTTTTAGTGACATCGAACCGCGCATCAAACTCTGGCCAGCGGTACAGACCTTTCTCGCGTAGCCCCCAGCGCTTTTGATGTGCATCCAAGTTTTTGCCCGCATTAAAATAAAACGACCAATTTTCTTCGCCGCTCAAATACGTTCCCCACGGTGTTTTGCCGCTGGCGCAATTGTTTAGCGTGCCAAGTGCTAGGCGCCCTGCGGGGTCAGCCGTGGTTTTCATCATGGCGTGGCCTGCGGCAGGACCATTCACGGCAAACGGTGTGTTAGTCGTGAAACGACGTGCGTATTGAGATGGCATCACCATGTCCCATTTATCACCTTTGCGTTCGATTTCAATCACGCTAATGCCATGCGCGGCTTGTGCTTTGCGTACTTTCTCTAGCGACCACGTTTTAAAACCATCGGTGTGCAGCAAGCCATCATCGGTGTACTCATGATTCATCACCAATAAACCTCGATCCCGACCTGCTACTTTTTCGAGCGAATAAAAATGCATGCCATCATGATGCATCCCCATTTGCACGGCTTGCTCGGCGGCGCTATTACTAGCATCCGCCTTCCAAGCGGGCATATTTCCTGCGACACCCACAGGCGTACCCCAAGGTGCAAGTACTTGCGCGGTGTATCCCTCTGGCACGACAAGCCTGTCAAGGCTATCAGCGGCAATGCCTTTGAAGCCCAATAAGGATGTGGCCTGCGAAGCATTGCCCTGTGCCGCTGCGAAGTTTGATGTCAACATCACCCCCATCCAAGCGGCCAAGCCACCCGACAGCACGGTACGGCGCGAAACATCGCTTTGCTCATGTATGCTTGGATTACGGCTCTCATTAGAGAGTTCCATTTCAGAAAAATCTTTAGCCACGTCTCCCACCTTTTTATGTTGTTGACCCAAGCCAACACTTTAGCCCAATCTGGGCAGCCTGCCGAGGCTCTTGTACTCTATGAGCAGCATTTAGCGCTAGACGCAAGCAGTGCAGCCGTATGGAACAACCGAGGGAACGCTTTGGATGATTTAGGGCGCAAAGACGAAGCGATTGCGAGTTTCAATAAAGCACTAGAACTCAATCCCAATTACCCACAAGCCCTGTGCAACAAAGGCGTGGCGCTAGATAGCTTGCATCACCATACCGAAGCACTCACGTGCTTTGATCAAAGCATTGCTATTGATTCGCAGTTCGCACTGGCGCACACCAACCGCGGTAACGCACTGCGAGCACTTGGCCTTCTGAACGAAGCAATTGACAGCCATAGTCGTGCCATCGCCATCAATCCTGAGTTTGCCAATGCGCAGTGGAATCAAAGTCTATGCAGGCTCTTGACTGGTGACTACGCCCAAGGTTGGCCGCAGTACGAGTGGCGCTGGCTAGCACCTGCGCCATCGGGTCAAATGTTAGAGACGCCACGCTCCACATGGCTTGGCAAAGAACCGATTACAGGGAAACGCATCATTTTGTGGCCCGAAGGCGGCGATGGCGATGTGTTCCAGTTTGTGCGCTTTGCTAAGCTTGTGCAACAGCTAGGCGCGCATGTTGTACTGGCTGTGCGTCCCTCAACACTTCGGTTGTTTCAGCACAATTTCCCGCAGTTTGAATTACTCGCCATGACGGAGGGCACTCCCATCCCCGCATGGGACGCGCAATGCTCGCTCATGAGCCTGCCCTTAGCTTGCGGCATTGACAGCCTTCAAAAAATTCCAGCTAGCGCTTCGTATCTATCCTCCGTGCCAGAGCTGCAAGCCTTATGGCATCAGCGTTTGCAAAGCAGCACTCCCACCTCGCCCCGCCAACGGATTGGGCTTGTCTGGGCAGGCAACGGCATCACCGATGTTGACCATGATCGATCTTTGTCTTTGAGCCAGTTTGATCTGCTGGCTGATGTTGCACATCGCCATCGATTGCAATTTGTCAGCTTACAAAAAGGCTCCCTATCCAAGGGGAAAGCAGCTTTAGATCTCGTCGATTTAACAGCCGACATAAGCGATTGGGCAGACACCGCCGCTTTGATTGCCAATTTAGATTTGGTCATTAGCTGCGATACGGGCGTTGCGCATCTGGCCGCCGCCATGGGTAAGCCCACATGGATTTTGTCGCGTCATAACGGCTGCTGGCGTTGGCTACTCAATCGAACCGATAGTCCTTGGTATCCCAGCGTTAGGTTGTTTCGCCAGCCCACATTTGGCGACTGGGCGACAGTGGTGCAGGAAGTCGCTGCCGCCTTGGTCGCACAATCACAGTCACATCTATGAAAACATTCAACACCGTCAACCCCTACGCCACGCCGCGCTTGCCGCTCTTTGCCCGCAACGCCGTCGCCACCTCGCATCCACTCGCCGCGCAAGCAGGCTTGCAGATGATGGCAAAAGGCGGCAATGCTGTCGATGCTGCCATCGCCGCTGCCGCCATGCTCACTATCACCGAGCCCGTCAGCAATGGGCTTGGCTCAGATGCGTTTTGTATTCTGTGGGATCCAAAAACAAAGTCACTCCAAGGACTGAACGCCTCTGGCACAGCACCCGCCGCATGGGATGCTGCGTATTTCAAGCGCAAATATGGCGATGGCGCAGTCACTCCGCCTAAGCGCGGCATTGATTCAATCACCGTACCCGGCGCAGTCGCAGGCTGGATGGCGATGTCTGAGCGCTACGGCAAGCTGCCGTTTGCGGATTTGTTAGCACCCGCCATTGATGTGGCCGAGCGAGGCTATTTGGTGCCCACCGTCGTCCAGCAAAAATGGGCGGCGGCCACACCAGAGCTGAGCAACCATGCGGTCTCGCAAGGTTCTTGGGCGAATAGTTTTTTACCTTGGGGACGAGCGCCCAATGTGGGTGAGCTGTTCCAATTCAAAGCGGCTGCGCGCGGCCTGCGCTCCATTGCGGCTTCAAACGGTGAATCGTTTTACAAAGGTGATATTGCCGAGGTGCTGGTGGCGTTTTCTAAATCGCAAGGCGGCGCGATGACGATGGCGGATCTTGCCAGCTTCAAACCCGAGTGGGTCACACCGATATCGCAAAATTACCGTGGCTACACCTTGAGTGAGATCCCACCCAATGGCCAAGGCATTGCCGCGCTGATGGCGCTGGGCATCTTAGAAAGTTTTGATCTCGCCAGCCTGCCACTCGATGGCGTCGCCACGCAGCATTTGCAAATCGAAGCCATGAAACTCGCCTTTGCTGATATCTATCAATATGTCGCAGAGCCAAGCGCCATGCGGGTTTCCAGCAAGCAATTGCTGGACAGCGCCTATCTGCAAGGCCGTGCGAAATTAATTGACCCTAAACGCGCGCAAAACTTTGGCGCTGGCAATCCCGTCAAAGGCGGGACGATTTACCTCACGACTGCAGACGAAGACGGCATGATGGTGAGCTTCATCCAAAGCAATTACATGGGATTTGGCTCGGGCTGCGTCGAACCCAACTTTGGCATCAGTTTGCAAAACCGTGGGCATGGGTTCAATTTAAATCCTGAGAGCGAAAACTGCGTCGCGCCACACAAACGCCCGTTTCACACCATCATTCCTGCGTTTCTGACGAAGGACGTGAATGGAGTCACAGAGCCGATCATGAGCTTTGGCGTGATGGGTGCGAACATGCAGCCGCAGGGCCATATCCAAACACTCATTCGGATGCTGGACTACGGGCAAAACCCACAAGCAGCCTGCGATGCGCCGCGTTGGCGTTTTAACGCAGGGTTAGAAATTAACGTGGAAGCATCGATGAACGCCGCTGCCGTGCAAGGTTTGAAAGACCTAGGCCATCAAACCGCCGTCATCAACGACAGCTACCAAGACTTTGGCGCGGGACAATTCATCTGGCGCATGGGCAATCCAAAGGTGGAAGGCTACCAAGTCGCCAGCGACCCAAGGCGCGATGGGCAGGCCGTGGGGTTTTAAAAATCCTATCGCTTTCTAAGTCCCAACCAAATCACCGTTCCCACCACCAACAGCGCCCCTGCAATTTGGCTGGGCGCAATGGTTTGCCCCAAGACTAACCACGCCATGATGAGTGCAAAGACGGGCTCGGCGTTCATGATGGCAATGTTATTGCCAACGCCAAGTTTGGGCAGCACGGTAAACATAATCGTAAATGCCGTACCGTATAAAAAAGTGAGCGCCGCCAGTGCATACCAGCCCATATCGCTTTGGGGCCAATGCGTCCCGCCTTGCACGCCGATTACAGCGAGGGCCATCACGCTCGCAATCACCAGAGTATTAACCGTGCGTACGCGTCCGTCCATACCGATCGTCTCGTGCTGCATCACCACCATGGATAGCCCAAAAACTGCGCCTGCAGCTAATCCAAAAGCCACGCCTGCGCCT
>JANPAY010000190.1:0-4611 GCA_031430155.1 Comamonadaceae bacterium | reverse complement strand
CCCAACCTCGTGTTTGCTCACTGGCATTACGCCGCAGCGCTGCCAAGAGCGCGGTATTCCTGAGCCTGAATTTGCACGGCGAATTGAAGAGGCGCTTGGCGCTGAGGGCACGATTGGCGTGGGCTACAACACGATTCGCTTTGACGACGAGGTGACGCGTCATTTGTTTTGGCGTAATTTGATTGACCCGTATTCACGCGAATGGCGCAATCAATGCGGGCGCTGGGATGTGCAAGATTTGGTGCGGGCGACTTATGCGCTACGGCCTGATGGCATCAACTGGCCTGTGGATGCGGACGGCAAACCGCGCTTCAAACTGGAGATGCTGACCAAGGCCAACGGCATCGCGCACGAGGCCGCGCATGATGCGGTGAGCGATGTACGCGCCACCATTGCGCTGGCGCGACTCATCAAAACCTTGCAGCCCAAGCTGTTCGATTTTTATTTGGCGCTGCACAAAAAAGATCGCGTAATGCAGGAGATGAATCTGCCCGCCACGCAAATGTTTGCCAAGCCTTTTATCCATGTGAGCGGCATGTTCCCAGCCGAGCGCGGCTGCATGGCGGTGATGTGGCCGCTGGCGACGCATCCGACTAATAAGAACGAGATCATTGCTTGGGATTTGTGCGCCGATGCGGACTTACCCAGCATCTTGATGGACTTGAACGCAGAGCAAATCCATGAGCGTATGTTCACCAAGCAAGACGATTTGCCTGAAGGCGTGACACGTCTGCCCATCAAAACCGTGCATCTAAATAAGTCGCCATTTGTGCTGGGCAACCTTAAAACCCTCACATCTGCGCTACAAGAAAAATGGGGCATTGATTTAGAGCAATGCCTCGGCAAGGCACAGCTAGCAAGGGCTCTACCTGATATGAGTGCTGTGTGGAGCGAAGTGTTTAAGCGTCCCAACAGCAACAACGACACGCCGCCAGATGTGGACGAGGCACTCTACGATGGATTTATCAACGATGCCGATAGACGCACGCTGGCGCAATTGCAAAAGCAAGCGATGACGGCGCCCGAGAAGCTGGGCAACAAGCTACCTGCATTTGATGACCCGCGTTTGGAAGAGGTGTTTTGGCGCTTTCGTGCACGCAACTTCGCACAAAGTTTGAATGCCGAAGAGCAGACCGCGTGGCACGAGCATTGCCGCGCTCGCTTAGTGGATGGCGTGGGAAATGCGCGAACGCTAAGTAGCTATTTTGAAGAGATCAACAAATTGGAAATTGGACTGCAAGCCACAGTGGATAAGGCTTCTGAGCCAAATGTGACTGGCAAGGCAGTACTGGTACGGCTTCGCGAGTATGGTCAGGGTTTGCTTGATTCGGTATCATGATGGAAAACAACAAGGAGACTTTATGCGGAAACTTTCTACGGGCTTGATAACTTTGGCTTTAACAATATCTACGTCTTGGGCACAAAATCGCATCGACACCATCAGGGCTGATGCGCCCACGCTTGCTGCCTATGGTTCGCAAAGCATCGGTGTACGGACGATACAAGTCGTTAATCTCAATCAAATTGATCTCTTGCAAATTGATCCCAAAGCGCCAAAACCTGAAAAACCGCCGCGCTATAACCGCCCGCTCACCTTAGAGGTTTGGTATCCCGCCCAGCAAGGAGCTACAGGGAACACCACGCTTCGCGCTCTAGTCCGCGATGGCAAAACTGAAGTTGCGCTGCAAGGCCGTGCGGTGCGTGATGCTGCGCCAGCAACTGGAGGGGCTTTCCCACTCGTGATTATTTCGCATGGCTTCCCAGGTAATCGCTTTTTGCTCTCGCCCATCGCGGAGAACATTGCCTCCAAAGGCTACATCGTCGCGTCCATTGACCACACGGATTCGACCTACGACGCATTTACGAAAAGTCCACTTAGCTTTGCATCGACGCTTGTCAATCGCCCCCTCGATCAAGTGTTTGTTTTGAATGCGATGGCAGGGCTTGCCAAAGATTCGAGTTCATTTTTATTTGGCCGCGTCGATAGCGACCGCAGCGCCGTCATTGGTTACTCGATGGGCGGCTATGGCGCTTTAATTACGGCAGGCGCTGGGGTGACGCAAAAAGCGGTGGACTCCGATGTCGCTCCTGTGATCGTCCCGCACGGCCTTTTGGGCGTGCATCTGGCGGGTAGCGCTTCGCAGCAGGCTTTATTCGATAAGCGAATTAAAACGATTGTGGCGATTGCGCCTTGGGGGCACATTCGTGGCATGTTTGATGCGCAGACCGTGTCCAGTATCAAAGTCCCTGGGCTATGGTTGGCAGGATCGGTGGATGACGTCTCGGGCTACGACAACATTCGCGCTACGTGGCAAGGCGCAACGGGCGTTGACCGCACTTTGCTCACCTTTGAAAATGCCAATCACAATGCGGCTGCGCCCATGCCAGTCCCGTTAGAGGCGCAAGCGGTTGACCCCAAGACAGGCGCGACGATGGCGAACCACTACATTGACGCGGTATGGGATAACGTGCGCATGAATAACTTGTCGCAGCACTACATCACCGCTTGGCTTGGAAAATACCTCAAAGCCGACGAGGCCATGGACGCGTACTTTGATCCAACGACCTGGAAGGGCTTTCCTCCCCGTACCGCTAAAGGTTTGAAGATTGAGAGACTACCTGCGGGACGCTAACCACACCAGCACCAGCACAGGAAGCCCCAGCAACGCCGTTGCCGTAAAGAAGTTCGCATAACCCTGGCTATCTACAAACTCGCCCGAAAAGCCTGCTAAAAATTTGGGCAAAAGCAACATCAGCGAGCTAAATAGCGCGTACTGCGTAGCGGTGTAGTTGATATTGGTGAGGCTGGACAAATACGCAATGAACGCAGCGCTGGCAATGCCGCTAGCTAGGTTATCGGCGGAGACAACGGCAATCAAGGCGTTGACATCGTGCCCGCGCGAACCCAGCCACACAAAGAGTAAATTGGTGAGACTAGACAGCACCGCGCCTGCCATCATCAATCGCATCACACCGACTTTGGGTGCGAGTGCCCCGCCAATAAATGCGCCCAGCAGGGTCATCGCCACGCCGTAGATTTTGGTGACGGCAGCGACCTCGTCTTTGGTATAGCCCATGTCCACATAAAACGGATTCGCCATGATGCCCATCACGATGTCGGAGATACGGTACGTCGCAATCAGCGCGAGAATCAAAAACGCTTGCCAACCGTAGCGTTTGCAAAAGTCTGCGAAAGGATGGATGAGCGCTACTTGCAACCATTCGCGCAAATTTTTAGCGCGGGTGATGATCTGCGATGTAGCAGGTTCTTTTGAGAATATGACGGTTAGGACGCCCACCAGCATCGAGAGCGCCATCACGCTGTAAGCCATTCCCCATGCGGCGTGGTCGTAGTTGGCGCTATTTGCGACTTCTGCTCTAGCGGCAATCCACAGTACGCCCGCACCCGCCCAAATCATGGCGAGGCGATAGCCTGTTTGGTAACTGGCGGCAAGAGCGGCTTGCATGTCCGTTGCTGCTGACTCGATACGAAAAGCATCTAGGGCAATATCCTGCGTGGCGCTTGAAAATGCCACGAGCAGTGCGCACCACACGATGACGTTCAAGGACTCTTTGGGGTCGCTCATCGCCATACCCACAAGCCCGATCATCACGCCCATTTGCGCAAGCAAGAGCCACGAACGGCGGCGACCCAAACGACCTAGCAGTGGCAGGGTCACACGATCCACTAACGGTGCCCACACCCACTTAAAACCATACGCCAAACCGACCCACGAGAGATGGCCGATCGTGGCACGGCTCACGCCCGCTTCGCGCAGCCAAAACGACAACGTGCCCAGCACCAAGAGCAGCGGCAGGCCTGCTGAAAAACCCAGCGCCAGCATCCGCAAACTTGCAGGTTGCAAATAAATTTTGAGGGCGTTCATCGCGACCGCGTTAGTCTTAGCGCCCCACACCAGCAGGCGTGACGAGTCGCTCCACGACTTTGCCGTTCTTTAAGTGGCTCTCCACAATTTCGTCAATATCATGCGTGTCCACATAGCTGTACCACACGCCCTCGGGGTAGACCACCGCAATCGGGCCGCCCGCGCAGCGGTCTAAGCAACCCGCCTTGTTGACACGCACTTTGCCCTCGCCTGCTAACCCAGCTTTTTTAACGGCTTGTTTACAGTGCGCAAACGAATCCTCGGCGTTGTGATGTGCACAAGCATCTTCGCCTTTACTTTTATCGCGGTCGTTCAGACAAAAAAAGATGTGGCGTTCATAGTATTGTTTTTGAGGTGTTTGTGTCGTCATACGAATGATTTTAGTTTTTGCCAAAAGGATGATTTTTAATTTTGGCGGGCCATGTGATGTTGGAGATGATGAGCGCGAGCGCGGCATATGGCCACAACCGCCCTAGCCACAGCGTTGCGCCATAAAAACGGATGAACTGGCCGCGCTCCCAAATGCTGAGCGTCTGGGTGAAATACGGATCGGGCGCCATGATGCCCAGCATTAATAGCTGCGGCACTAGTAGCAAAAATGCCAGCACCCAACACAGCCGAGGCGTGCTCGGTAGCAATAACACCCCAACGCCAGCGCCAATCCACAGCCCCCATAAGGTTTGCTCGTGTAGCCAGACGCTCGCGTGTTCTGGACCAAAACTAA
>JANPAY010000189.1:0-2312 GCA_031430155.1 Comamonadaceae bacterium | reverse complement strand
AGTGCCTGTTGCCGATTGCGCGGTGACGCTGGCCGATTACACAGGCTTTGCAGGTGAAGCGATGGCGATGGGCGAGCGCACACCGCTGGCGATGTTGGACGCGCCTGCGTCAGGCCGTATGGCCGTGGGCGAGGCGATTACCAATTTGCTGGCAGCGCCCATGGAGCTGTCCCGCGTCAAGCTGTCTGCCAATTGGATGGCGGCTTGTGGTGAGGCGGGCGAGGATGCAGCTTTGTTTGAGACGGTGAAAGCCGTCGGCATGGAGCTTTGCCCCGCGCTGGGTATCTCTATCCCTGTGGGCAAAGACTCGCTCTCGATGCGTTCTAAAGCGACTGATGGCTCGCAAGTTGTGTCGCCTGTGTCGCTTATCGTTACCGCATTTGCCACGTTGGCAGACGTGCGCGGGACGCTGACACCGCAGTTGGATTCGAACGAGCCCGATACATCGTTACTGCTGATCGATTTGGGACGTGGCAAAGCGCGGATGGCAGCTTCCGTTTTGGCGCAGACTATGAATGCAGTAGGCGATCAAACGCCCGATTTAGACCATCCAGAGGATTTAGTCAATCTGGTCACAGCGGTGAACGAGTTGCGCCATACAGGAAAAATTCTCGCCTACCATGACCGTAGCGATGGTGGATTGCTAGCTGCTGTAGCAGAGATGGCGTTTGCAGGACACGTGGGCGTAGCGCTCAATATCGACATGTTGGTGACTGAAGGTGATGGGATTACGGATAGTCGCGCAGACGTAGGGGACGCCAAAAACTGGTCAAATCAAGTGAGTGTAAGGCGTGAAGAGTTGACTTTAAAGTCATTATTTAACGAAGAGTTAGGAGTTATACTTCAAGTTAAAACAGCAGATAGAAGCGCAGTGATGCAGACTTTGCGCGAGTATGGCTTGTCTAGCATGAGCCATTTCATTGGCAAGACCCGCCCTGAGTCTGCCAGCCTTTCCGAGGGCAAAGGCGAGCTACAAATCTGGCGTGATACCAAGAAGATTTTTAGCGCTAGCGTGACGGATCTTTTCCAAGTTTGGGACACTGTGAGCTGGAAGATTGCCAAAGCGCGCGATAATCCAGCCTGTGCGGATTCTGAGCATGCCCTAGCTGGAAGCCTTGCTGACTCTGGTCTGCACGTGTATCTGCCTGCTAAGCCAGAACTAGTAAGGCCTGCGGGCATAGCCGCTTTCAATAGTGCCAAACCCCGCGTGGCGGTGTTGCGCGAGCAGGGCGTGAACTCGCACATCGAGATGGCCGAAGCTTTCCGCGTGGCGGGTTTTGAAGCCGTCGATGTTCATATGACCGACTTGCAAACAGGTCGCCACAAGTTAGATAACTTCATTGGCATGGTGGCTTGCGGCGGGTTTAGCTACGGAGATACGCTGGGCGCAGGCGTGGGCTGGGCACGAAGCATCACGTTCAACGCCAAGCTGCGCGATCAGTTTGAAGCCTTCTTTGCACGTGACAACACTTTCGGACTTGGCGTTTGCAATGGTTGCCAAATGTTTGCCGAGCTCGCGGACATCATCCCAGGTGCTGAGGCGTGGCCTCGTTTTACACACAACCAAAGTGGCCGCTTTGAAGCACGTTTGTCGCAAGTCGAAATCTTAGAGTCACCAAGCCTCTTTTTGAGCGGTATGGTTGGCAGCCGCTTGCCGATTGCCGTTGCGCACGGCGAGGGGTTTGCTAACTTTGAAAAACAACGAGGTGGGCGTGGCGATGCAAGACTTGTGATTCCTGCCATGCGCTTTGTCGATGGCAGAGGCTTGCCAACTGAAATCTATCCTGCAAATCCCAACGGCAGTGCAGGTGGACTGACCGCTGTCACCACGGCTGACGGACGCTTTACCGCCATGATGCCGCACCCTGAACGTGTGTTTAGAAATGTGCAGATGAGCTGGACGGATTTAGCGCAAACAGGCGGTCTTGATTCCTACAGTCCGTGGATGGAACTTTGGCGTAACGCACGGCGTTCTGTCGCATAGTCTTCGACTAGTATTGAGCATCTTTTTAAACGGATGACTCAATATGCAACGCCGAACACTCATTCAAACCGCAGCCACTGGCTTAGCTTTCCCACATATTTGGGTGCCTGCGCAGACCTTGCCTACGGGTGCGGTGCGCATCGTTGTTGGCTTTCCACCAGGCGGAGGTACAGATGCTCTAGCCCGTGTGGTAGGGCAAAATCTGCAAACCATGTGGGGCACGTCCGTCGTGGTTGAAAACAAAGCGGGCGCTGCGGGTGTGATTGCTGCCGATTACGTAGCTAAGCAAGCGGGAGATGGCAACACCCTCCTCATGGCGCACATCAAT
>JANPAY010000188.1:0-8817 GCA_031430155.1 Comamonadaceae bacterium | reverse complement strand
TTTGAAAGTTTGACATGAGTGTGATTGCAAAAAAAGTGGGCCGAAACGTGGTCGTGGTCGGTACGCAGTGGGGCGACGAAGGTAAGGGTAAGTTGGTCGATTGGCTCACTGAATCTGCTCAAGGTGTCGTGCGCTTTCATGGTGGTCATAATGCAGGGCATACGTTGGTCATTAACGGCGTCAAAACGGCGCTCAATTTAATTCCAAGTGGCATCATGCGTCCCGGTGTGAAGTGCTATATCGGCAATGGCGTGGTGCTGGACGCTACGCATTTGCTTAAAGAAATTGCTGGTTTAGAAGCTATTGGCGTTGAGGTTCGCGCGCGGCTTCGTGTCAGCGAAGCTTGCCCGCTGATTTTGCCTTTTCACGCCGCACTGGATGTAGCTCGTGAGACTAAACGCGGTAACGGTGGCGTAGAAAAAATCGGCACGACGGGCAAGGGCATTGGCCCTGCGTATGAGGACAAAATTGCCCGCCGCGCCTTGCGTGTGCAAGATTTGAAGCACCCAGAGCGCTTCGCCACTAAATTGCGAGAATTACTCAGTTTGCATAACCATGTGCTGACCACCTATTTGGATGCACCAGCGCTGGAGTTTCAGCCTATTTATGACGCTGCGATGCAGCAAGCCGAGGCGATCAAACCACTCATGGCAGACGTTTCGCGCGAATTGAATGCTGCGCACTTAGCTGGCGAAAACCTCTTGTTTGAAGGCGCGCAAGGCACCTTGCTAGACGTAGATCACGGCACGTATCCGTTTGTGACCTCTAGTAACTGCGTGGCAGGCAATGCGGCAGCGGGTTCTGGCGTGGGCCCCAACCTCCTGCATTACATGTTGGGGATCACCAAAGCCTATTGCACACGTGTCGGTGGCGGACCTTTCCCAACGGAACTCGATTGGGAGCGCGAGGGCACACCTGGCTATCACATGAGCACGGTCGGAGCCGAGCGCGGCGTGGTGACGGGGCGCTATCGCCGCTGCGGCTGGTTTGATGCAGCGCTGCTTAAGCGTTCAGCGCAGGTCAATGGCATTACAGGGATGTGCATTACCAAGCTCGATGTGCTAGATGGTCTTAAAGAATTGAAGTTGTGCGTGGGCTACACCTTAGATGGCGAGCGTATTGATTTGCTACCTATGGGTGCAGACGACATTGAGCGCTGCGTCCCGATCTATGAAACTTTGCCTGGCTGGAGCGAATCTAGTGTGGGCGTCACCGACTATGCCAAGCTGCCTGCGAACGCCAAGCTGTACCTTGAGCGCATTGCTGCAGTGACGGGCGTGCCGATTCATGTGATTTCAACCAGTCCAGACCGTGATCACACGATCCTGATGACAGACCCTTATAAAGTTCCTTAATCTTTTTTACCTACCACTCGAAAGCGAACCATGCTCACCGAAGACGGCAAACACCTCTACGTATCGCACGACGAATACCAGAATTTGATCGAAAAACTCGCTATCAAAATTCACCAATCAGGTTGGAAATTTGACACCATATTGTGTCTTGCACGCGGCGGTATGCGCCCTGGTGATTTGCTATCGCGCATTTTTAATGTGCCGCTGGCAATCATGTCCACCAGTTCTTACCGCGCCGAAGCGGGCACGGTGCAAGGCCACTTAGACATTGCAAGGTACATCACAACACCTCAAGGGGAAATCGCTGGCAAGGTGCTCTTGGTTGACGACTTGGCCGACACAGGCCACACGCTCAAAGCGGTGGTGAATTTGCTCAAAAATAACTACACCCCGATCACTGAACTCCGCACGGCGGTGCTGTGGACAAAGGGCGCATCGGGATTTGATTGCGATTATTCGGTTGAACATCTGCCGACCAATCCGTGGATTCATCAACCGTTTGAAAGCTACGACAGCACAAGGCCAGAGCAATTGATTGAAAAGTGGAAAGTTTAAAGGGACGTTTTGACATGAATTCGACGGTGCTCATCCATCACAAGTACGCGCCGCCTACAGGTTTCAATGCCCCGCAAGCCCCAATCTATAAGGCTTCGACGGTGATCTTTGAGAGCGTTGCCACGATGCGAGAGCGTAACTGGAAGAGCAAAGACGGCTACACCTACGGCTTGCATGGCACGCCAACGACCTTTACGTTAGAGGCCAAACTTGCCACGCTAGAAGGAGGCAAGCATTGCTTGCTCACACCTAGCGGACTCGCCTCTATTGCCTGCGTGAATTTAGCTTTGCTGAGTTCTGGCGATGAAGTGCTCATCCCTAGCAATTGCTATGGACCTAATCTTGCGATGACACAAAACGAATTGTCACGCTACGGCATCACGTATCAGCTGTATGACGCGATGGATCCTGATGATTTGACATCTAAGTTATCTAACCGCAGCAAGCTGGTTTGGCTAGAGGCCGCAGGCTCGGTCACAATGGAATTTCCTGATTTAACTCAACTCATTCGCGTATGCCAAGCGCACGGCGCACTCACGGCGCTCGACAACACATGGGGAGCAGGCGTAGCATTTAACGCTTTTGATCTGGGCGTTGATATCACCATTCACGCACTGACCAAATACCCAAGTGGCAGCGCTAATTTATTGATGGGTTCAGTTGTCACGAAGGATGAAGAGCTTTTTCATCAAATCAGACGCTGTCACATGCATTTTGGCTGGGGTGTGGGGGCAAATGATGTGGAAGCTGTGCTCATCGGGCTCCATACGCTCACGCTTCGCTACACAGCGCAAGACCTTGCTGCACGGTTCTTGGCGAGCTATTTACAAATGCGTCCCGAAATTGCGCAAGTGCTTCATCCCGCAATGGATAGCGCCATCGGTCACGCAGCATGGCAAAGAATTTGTCATGATAAAGCTGCAGGCATTTTTAGCGTTGTCTTCAAATCTGAGTTCACTCAACCACAGGTGGATAGGTTTTGCGAATCGCTAGAGCTTTTCAAACTGGGCTATAGCTGGGCAGGCCCTATCAGTCTAGTCGTGCCCTACAAGCTAGAGGCCATACGTCCAGAATGGCCAGCTGGCGTGGCACGCGGGACGCTGGTGCGGTTTTGCATTGGGTTAGAGGCCGTTACAGATTTGCAACAAGATCTTGAGCAAGCGCTGCAAACACTTCATGCGAATGCGCTTTGAGCGTATGAACTTTTGCCTTGCCATAGTGCTTGAAGTTGCGCTCCATTGAGCTTAAATAGCTAGGGTCGTAGTGGTTGTGCAGTAGGTCTTCCACGACCTCCGCCATCTGCCCGCTTCGCGCTTGCTCCTGCCAGCCTTCAACGACCGCACGGCCCCGTAGCGGTACGAGTACATCCAATCGTTTGCAAAAAAATTCAGCATCCCTGACAAAATAGTCATAGTCTTCCAAGAGCAACGCCACTCTGGCTTGCAGGGGCAAATCAAGTCGCAAGCACCGCCCAGCACGCATCACCGTGATTAAGCATTCGGGGATACTGACGTTGCCGACTTTCTTGCTCTCTGATTCAACGAAGACGGGGCGGGCAGGATCCAATGCTTTCAGGGCTTGCCAAATCCGCATGTCATATTGTTTTTGACTAGGCTGTACTTCCCCAGGTACAAGCCCTAGAACCGAGCTTCTGTGATTGGCGAGCGCCTCTAAATCTAAGACTTGCGCGCCCGCCTTGTGAAGCTGGTGAAGCAGTCTTGTTTTGCCAGAGCCTGTTGGCGCGCAAACAACGCGGTAGTCGAACTGTGCACTCAGTTGTTCCAAATCCGCAACCATCTCGGCGCGAAAGGCTTTATAGCCACCCTCCATCAAGTGCACATCAAAACCGATTTGACCCAAAATCAGCGCCAGCGAACCACTGCGCTTACCGCCACGCCAACAGTAGATGAGTGGCTTCCATTTTTTGTCTTTGTCTTGGCAATGCGCTTCGATATGGTTGGCGACATTTCGCGCCACCAATGCGCCACCAATTTTGCGTGCATCAAATGCACTGATCTGCTTATAGATAGTGCCAACCCGGACTCGCTCTTCGTCGTTCAAAGATGGCCAGTTGAGCGCGTTCGGTAAACGATCGAGTTCGTACTCAGAAGGACTGCGTGCATCAATCACGGCGCTGTACGAAGCCAAGCTGGATATAGCCTGCGAGGCCGTAATCGTCGTCAAACTCATTTCAATAACTTCTTTAGTACTGGCCACACATTGGCAAGCATGGTGGGGTGTGCAGCCGCGATTGGGTGAATGCCATCCGCTTGAAACTGCTCACGGCTATTGGGTACGTCAGCCACGCCTTTTAAAAAGAACGGAACGAGCGCCGATTTGCTCGATTTAGCGACGTGATGGTAGACCGTTGAAAATTCCTTGGCATAAGCTGGCCCAAAGTTGGGCGGCACTTGCATGCCCAGCAACAAGACCTTTGCGCCTGCTTTTTGACTCAAACTGACGAGCTGTGCAAAATTCTTTTCAGTTTGAGGCATTGCCATTCCGCGTAGTGCGTCGTTTCCGCCCAGTTCAATGATGACGATGCTGGGTTTTTGCACATGAAGTAGGGCGGGAAAGCGGGACAACGCACCCGATGTGGTGTCGCCGCTAATGCTGGCATTGATGACTTCCGCATTTATTTTTTCTTTAACTAGTTTTTGTGCCAATAAATTTACCCAGCCAGCGCCGCGCGGCAGTCCATATTCGGAACTGAGAGAGTCGCCCACAATCAAGATCTTTTGCGGTACGGCAGCAAAAGCGGCGGCTGATGCTGCACCTAGAATCAAGCCACATAACCATCGTTTCCACATGTCTACATTCATCATTCAAGTTTCCAATATTGTTAAATCCGTGACAGATTCCAGCGGTCTGCTCACGATTTTGCGTGACGTCTCGTTTTCCCTCGCTGCGAGTGAGAGCGTTGCCATTGTGGGCGCATCAGGATCTGGGAAAAGTACACTCCTGTCAATTGTCGCGGGTTTGGATACGCCCACCAGCGGGTGCGTTGAAATAGATGGCATTGACTTCTTTGCCTTAGATGAGGATGGACGGGCCGCACTTCGCGGCAAGCAAATGGGGTTCGTCTTCCAAAGCTTCCAGCTTTTGCCGCATATGACGGCGTTAGAGAACGTGATGCTGCCGCTAGAGCTGCGCGGCGATGCTGACGCAAAAACAGCCGCTGTTGCCATGCTAAAGCGCGTAGGGCTTGGCGAGCGACTAGGTCACTATCCCAAAGTGCTGAGTGGCGGCGAGCAGCAGCGTGTGGCATTGGCTAGGGCTTTTGTGGTTCGACCTGCGATTTTGCTGGCTGACGAGCCTACAGGCAGCTTGGATCACACCACAGGCCAGCAAGTCATGGACTTAATGTTTGAGCTGAACCGTGAGCGCGGCACAGCGCTTTTGTTAGTGACCCATGACGCCAAAATTGCATCCTCCTGCGCTAGGCAGTTGGTGATGGATGCAGGCCATTTGAAATAGAGAAGTTGCGATAATCAACCGATATGTCTGCCCCCACAAAAATTCTGTATGGTTTTCACGCCCTTGGCGTTAGGCTCAAAACCGCTCCTAAGTCTGTTTTAGAAATTTATTTTGATAGTTCGCGCCGTGATGCACGGATGCGTGAGTTTATTAACAAAGCCAAAGATATCGGTGTTCGTTTGATCGAAGCCGATAGCGCGCGCCTTGTCAGCATTGGCGGAAGCCTTGGCCATCAAGGCGTGGTGGCACGCGTGACCGAAGTCAAACCGATTCACTCGCTGGATGATTTGCTGGATTCTTTAACCGAGCCGCCGTTGCTCTTAGTGTTGGATAGCGTGACCGATCCGCACAATCTCGGCGCTTGCTTGCGCGTGGCCGATGGTGCGGGCGTTCATGCCGTCATTGCGCCCAAAGATCACGCGGTTGGCATTAACGCCACGGTGGCAAAGGTCGCCAGCGGCGCGGCAGAAACTGTGCCGTATTTGATGGTGACCAATCTGGCGCGTACTTTGGGCGAACTTAAAGAGCGCAATATCTGGTGCATTGGGACGAGTGACGATGCACCGAAAAGCGTTTATCAAATGGATTTTCGCGTGCCTACCGCGCTGGTGCTGGGCGCAGAGGGGGCGGGGATGCGTCAGCTCACGCGCAAGTCGTGTGATGAGTTGGTACACATCCCGATGCGT
The DNA here is from genome assembly GCA_031430155.1 of Comamonadaceae bacterium. Classification (GTDB taxonomy): domain Bacteria; phylum Pseudomonadota; class Gammaproteobacteria; order Burkholderiales; family Burkholderiaceae_C; genus JASGCK01. The sequence goes on along the minus strand of JANPAY010000188.1, from coordinate 2,744 downwards.
GGGGCCGTATCGAGTTTGAATGTGTCGGTGGCTTCGGGCGTTTGTTTGTATGAAGCGCTACGTCAGCGGATGTTAAACATTTAATTTAAACGAAATCATTAACGGAGTCATGATGACATTCAAATCAACATTATTAATACTGGGCGTGGCCTTGCTGGCTGTGGCTTGCACGCAAGAGCAGCAAAATAAATTAGGCCGCGAGGTGCAAAATTGGACGGGCACGAATGGCGTGCTCGAGGTTTATGCTGGCGATAAAGTGGTTCGTCGCTTTTTGAAGATCGACAAGCTCAGTACGGCTTTAGGTACAGATGACAACAAACCACGCCCGTATCGTTATGGCTACGGCGTGTTGGATGAAAACTTGAATTTTCAAGCGGACGCGGGCGAGAAAAAAGTGTATTTTGAAATCAGCGATTACGCGACCAATTACGTCTTTTTTGAAAATCCACGTTAGACCAAATGGAGTCGGCTCAGGCCGCCAAAGGTTAGCCGAAGTACCTCAAGGCGTTTGGGCTCTGCTTTGGCATCCCAGTCGCTCAGTACGTGGCGCTCGCCGTCGCCTAACTTGTGCGAAGCTGGTTTGTGGGTATGACCATGAATCATCACGTCGCAGCCGTGGGTATTGAGCCAATCCAGTGCGATCGCCTCGTTTACATCGGCATAACTGGTCGCTAGGCCATGCTGCGCTTGACTTTGAGCTCGTATTTGCCTAGCGATGGTTTTTCGTTCAACTAGTGGTTTGGCTAAAAACTCTGCTTGCCATTCAGGTGCGCGCACGAGTTCGCGAAAGCGCATGTAGGACGTATCGTCCGTACAGAGTGCATCGCCATGCGTGAGTAAATAGGATGTGCCATTGAAATCAAGCTGCGTAGGATCAGATAGCAAGGTGGCGCCGCAGCGGTCTGCTAAATCTGTGCCCATTAGGAAGTCGCGATTGCCGTGCATGATGAAGAGCTCGCAAGGTTTGCTACCTTTGACGCCTTTAGAACGTTGTCGCATCACGGCGGCGCAAAGGGCGGCGAATGGATCTTCGTCATCGTCTCCAACCCAGACCTCAAACCAATCGCCCAAAATAAAAATGGCATCCGCTGAATTGTTATCAGCAGATGCCATGTAATCGAACCACGCCTTGGCTGTTGCTGGCTCCGAGACCTGCAAATGCAAGTCGGAGATAAAGTCAATCGTTTGCCAAGCCGATGTGTCAATCATTTAGAGTGCCACGGCTTTCAGAGAGCAACGGCCTTAGTGACCAAAATATCTTCGCGCGGTACATCGCCGTGACCGCCTTTGTTGCCTGTGGCAACTTTAGAGAGCTTGTCCACTATTTCTGTGCCGCTCACAACTTTGCCAAACACCGCATAACCCCAGCCGTCTTGCGTTGGCGCACGGAAGTTGAGGAAGTCATTTTTAGCGCCGTTAATAAAGAACTGGCTGCTTGCCGAGTGCGGTACGGAAGTGCGAGCCATCGCTACGGTGTACTTGTCATTCTTGAGCCCGTTGTCGGCTTCATTGGTGATGGTAGGGCGTGTTGGTTTTTGATTCATTTTGGAATCAAAGCCGCCGCCTTGAATCATGAAGCCATCAATCACACGATGAAAAATCGTGCCATCATAGTGACCATCTTTGACATATTGGACGAAGTTAGCAACGGATTTTGGTGCTTTCTCTGTGTCTAGTTCAAGCGTAATCACGCCGTGGTTTTGAATGTGGAATTCGACTTTTTGCATTTTAGGTTTGCCTTTAGGTGAGGAGGGAGGAGAAACTTGCGCGGTAGCAGTCAGGCCAAGCGTGAGTAGGGACGGAGCGAGGATGGCTGATTTGAGAAATTGTTTGCGTGAGAGTGTCATGATGCAGCGATGATGCCTTCAAAAAATATTTTCCATTGATTGCCGACTTGCAGCCAGTACTGCCGCTTAGTGATTGGGTGCTTGCGTTTGGGCAGAACTTCATCATAGGTGACGACCATCACATTAGATGATTTGTCACTTGTTTCGGGGTGCCATGCCAAGATCGTGACTTCATGCCACAGAAAGGGGCGCTTATTCGCCGCTTCGATTTCTTGCAAAGTACTTGGCCACCAAGCGCTGAGTGCTTTGCCGTATGCATTGAAATCGCTCGCATAAAAGCTATAAAGACGATCAACTTGTCCGTTGCTTTTGGCCTCACGCCAACTGTTAAGTGTGGTTTCAAATTTAACTCTCTCGGATGTCAGCTGCTCTGGCTTGATCCATTGCAATTTGCTGGCAATGATGACGGGTGTGGTTTTGACGGCCACAGTTGCCATGAGTTTTTGCAAATCAGGGTTGGACATCACCACACAACCATCGGTCGCTTTAACGGGACGTGAGTAGCGCTCCGGCATGGTGCCGTGCAGCCAAATACCATGGCCGGACTTGCCGAGCCGTTGGTCAAAAGGGTTGGGATAGTTGATGGGCAAAGCACCACCACCGTAGAGTGGCGCTAAAAGTTTTGGGTCAACAGGCGTGGTGAGGTAATACACTCCCAGAGGTGTCTTCAGATCACCTTGTACGTACTTGCCAATACCCTCTTTACCAACAGAAATATACGTATCCATCACTAGCTTCAGACCTGCTTCGCTATTTTCTAAAACGTAAAGGCGAGACTTGCTGGCATCCACTGCAATGACGTGTTTATTTCTAGTGTTAATCCCAAAATTTGGCTTGGAACGGTGCCGGCTATTGGACGATCTTGAAGCCCTTTGACGCGCTGCACCGACTCTTCTC
>JANPAY010000187.1:0-2565 GCA_031430155.1 Comamonadaceae bacterium | reverse complement strand
GCTCGGCAAGCCTTATCCAGCATAGATTCTCGCTAGATCAACGCGCACCATTCGATGATGGCTGGGACGGCGACGATTCACTGGTTAGCTCTGACAAATTGCCGCCAAAAACCGAGATTAGGTTTGAAAATGCCAAGTCTGCACTCACCAAAAACGATTCACCTGATCTGCCGTTTCGTTTGACGCTCAACCCTTACCGTGGCTGCGAGCATGGCTGCATTTATTGCTTTGCACGTCCGACGCACAGCTACTTGGGCCTATCTCCTGGTCTTGATTTTGAAACCAAGATCATCGCCAAGCCCAATATCCACAAGGTTCTAGCGAAGGAGCTGCAAAGCAAAAGCTATCAGCCACAGGTTATCAATGTAGGCGGCGCAACCGATTGCTATCAGCCTTACGAGCGCGAACTCAAACTTACCCGCGCTTGTATCGAGGTATTCGCCAAAACCAATCATCCCTTCACGTTGGTCACCAAGTCGTCGCTCGTGGAACGCGATCTCGACCTCCTCGTGCCGATGGCGCAAAAAAACCTAGTCGCTATTTACGTCACGATCACCACCCTAGACGCGCAGCTTGCCCGCATCTTGGAGCCCCGCGCCTCAGCGCCGCACAGACGACTTCGTGTGATTGAAACGCTAGCAAAGGCTGGCGTACCCGTGGGCGTGAGCGTCTCGCCGCAGATTCCGTTTATCAACGACGACATGGAGCAAGTGCTGGAAGCCGCAAAGAACGCGGGCGCAAGTCGTGCTTTTTACACCGTGGTGCGCTTGCCTTGGGAGGTCGCGCCGTTATTCAAAGAATGGCTGGGTTTGCATTACCCCGATCGAGCCGAGCGCGTCATGTCAAGGATTGAAGACATGCGCGGTGGCAAGGACTACGACGCAGACTTTGCCACGCGGATGAAAGGATCGGGGCTATGGGCTGATCTCATCAAACAGCGTTTTAAAAAAGCGGCTCTGCGCTATGGATTTGCGCCAGCACTGAGCGGTGAAACTCGCGCATCTTTAGACTTTAATTGCGCGGACTTTGATGCAAGCATGCTCGGCAATCAAGCGAGGTTGTTTTAGATCACTTCGGATTGTTCACTTCGTCACGAGGTGCGCTAGTCAAATGCGCGGTATCCGACCAGCCAACTAGCGAGAAGCCTTGCGGCGTCCACAAGAGGCGGTTGATTTCGGCGTTGCCAAGACTCCACGTGCGCGGCGCATCTAACGCCAGGCCTGTGGCGGCGCGGTACAAGATGTCGTTGTCGCCGCCATGCGAGACAACCACGATTTGATGGCCTGCGTGCCGCGCGGCTAGGTTGCTCACGCACTTCAAAATCCGCGCTCTAAAAGTAATGAGCGACTCGCCGCCTTCGGGGCAAAAATCAGGATCACGCCTGCGCCAGCGCTCGGCCTCATCGGGCCACAGCTCGCCAATCTCGGCAAAAGTTTTGCCTTCAAATTTGCCAAAGAGTCGCTCGCGGAGTCCCTCGGTGGGTATGGTCGCGAGGCCGACGGCTTCACCAATTGCCATCGCCGTGTCATGCGCGCGCCACAAGTCGCTGGAGTAGATGGCAGCAATGGATTCGTGTTGCAAAGCTTGCGCGACCGCCTTGGCTTGTTCGTGCCCACGTTTGTTCAGTTTGATGTCCAGAGAGCCTTGAATGCGCGTATCCACATTCCAAGCCGTTTCGCCGTGGCGAATCGCAATGATGCGGGTGGGTTCTTGGATGGTTGACACGGCGCTCATGAGCACGCCCCCACAGAAGATTCGGTTGCAATAGCAATCATGGCCGAGCCTAGAGCCGTCTTGGGTAGCGCATCTTTAAACACTTCGGGATCAAAGGCTTTATCGCCTTCTGGGTCGGGTGTACCCGTGGCTTTCAAACCTGCAAAATCGTAGAGTTTTTTATCAAGCATATGCGAAGGTTTGATGTCTTGCATCGCGCTAAACATGTTCTCCACACGACCCGGATATTTCTTTTGCCACTCGCGCAGCAAGTTGCCCACCTGCACGCGCTGCAGACCATCTTGGCTGCCGCACAGCGTGCACGAAATGATGGGGAACTGCTTGTGCTCGGCCCACGCAATCAAATCAGTTTCTGGCACATAAGCCATCGGACGAATCAAGATGTGGTTGCCGTTATCGGACACCAATTTTGGCGGCATGGCCTTCATCTTGGCGGCGAAGAACATATTCAAAAAGAAGGTTTGCAAAATGTCGTCGCGGTGGTGCCCGAGCGCCACTTTGGTCGCACCGAGTTTGTCCGCCACCTTGTACAAAATCCCGCGACGAAGACGCGAGCAAAGCGAACACATCGTCTTGCCTTCAGGGATCAACCGCTTGACGATGGAGTAGGTATCTTGATTTTCGATGTGGTACTCCACGCCAATAGATTCAAGGTACGCGGGCAAGATGTGATCGGGGAAGCCTGGTTGCTTTTGGTCGAGATTGACCGCGACGAGCGTAAATTTGACGGGTGATCGCTGCTGGAGTTTGATCAAAATATCCAACATGCCGTAGCTGTCTTTGCCGCCCGACACGCAGACCATCACGCGGTCGCCCTCTTCAATCATGTTG
>JANPAY010000186.1:0-3121 GCA_031430155.1 Comamonadaceae bacterium | reverse complement strand
GCCTTGCTCTGCAAGCGTGCGACCCGACATACAGCGCGCCGCTACTTTGGCCAGTTGAATGCCTGTGGCTTTGCTCACAAACGGCACGGTGCGGCTGGCGCGTGGGTTAACTTCCAGCACGTAAATCACGTCTTTACCCTCACGGTGTTGGATGGCAAACTGCACATTCATCAAGCCGACGACATGTAAAGCCCCAGCCATCGCCACGGTTTGGCGTTTGATCTCAGTGATCGTCTCGTTGGACAACGAATACGGTGGCAAGGAGCAGGCCGAGTCGCCACTGTGCACGCCCGCTTGCTCGATGTGCTCCATCACGCCGCCAATCAGCGTTGCGCCCGATGCGTCGCGGATGCAGTCCACATCGCACTCAATCGCGTCGTTCAAAAAGCGATCTAACAGCACGGGTGAGTCGTGGCTGACTTTGACCGCTTCTTTCATGTAGCGCTCAAGGTCACGCTGCTCGTGCACGATCTCCATCGCGCGGCCGCCCAGCACATAACTTGGGCGCACGACTAGCGGGTAGCCCAAGCTGGATGCGGCTTCCAAGGCCTGCGGCTCGGTACGCGCCGTGGCGTTTGGCGGCTGGAGCAGGCCTAGTTTGTGTAAGAGCTTTTGAAAGCGCTCGCGGTCTTCGGCGGCGTCAATCATGTCCGGGGTCGTGCCAATAATGGGAACGCCATTGGCTTCTAAATCCAGCGCCAATTTCAGTGGTGTTTGACCGCCGTATTGCACGATCACACCAATGGGTTTTTCAATTGCGACGATCTCGAGTACATCTTCCAGCGTCACGGGCTCAAAGTAGAGGCGGTCGCTGGTGTCGTAGTCGGTGGAGACAGTTTCGGGATTGCAATTGACCATGATGGTCTCGTAGCCATCCTCACGCATAGCGAGCGCCGCGTGAACGCAGCAGTAATCAAACTCAATGCCTTGCCCGATGCGGTTTGGGCCACCGCCCAGCACCATGATCTTTTTCATATCGGTTGGCTTGGCTTCGCATTCGGCCTCAGGGCTAGATTCGTAAGAGGAATAGAGGTAGGCGGTGTCGCTAGCGAACTCGCCCGCGCAGGTATCGACGCGCTTGTAAACCGGGCGCACCTTCAAGGCGTGGCGATACTCGCGAACCGCAGTAGGCGTGGCTTGCAAGAGTTTTGCCATACGGCGATCAGAGAAGCCTTTCATTTTTAGCGTGCGCATTTGCGCAGCATCAATATCACCCAGCTTAGATTTTTCTAGCGCCAATTCGATTTTTACAATTTCTTCGATTTGTACCAAAAACCAAGGATCGATCTTGGTGAGCGCAAAGACTTCATCGACGGTGTAACCTTTGGCAAAGGCATCGCCCACGTACCAAATGCGCTCAGGGCCTGGGTGACCCAGTTCCTGCTCAAGCAGCTCCAAGTCTTGCGTCTTTTCGTTCATGCCGTCCACGCCAACTTCTAAGGCACGCAGTGCTTTTTGGAATGACTCTTGGAAGGTGCGTCCCATTGCCATCACTTCGCCCACGCTCTTCATTTGCGTGGTGAGGCGGCTGTCAGCAGTCGGGAATTTTTCAAATGCAAAGCGTGGGATTTTGGTGACGACGTAATCGATACTTGGCTCAAAACTGGCAGGCGTTGCTCCGCCCGTGATATCATTTTTGAGTTCATCCAGCGTGTAGCCCACAGCCAGCTTGGCCGCGACCTTGGCGATGGGGAAGCCTGTGGCCTTGCTGGCTAATGCAGAGGAGCGCGAGACACGAGGATTCATTTCAATCACCACCATGCGCCCATCAACAGGGTTGATGGAGAACTGCACGTTAGATCCGCCCGTATCCACGCCAATTTCGCGCAGCACAGCAAGGCTTGCGTTACGTAGGATTTGATATTCCTTGTCCGTCAAAGTCTGAGCAGGTGCAACGGTGATCGAGTCACCTGTATGCACACCCATCGGGTCTAAATTTTCAATCGAGCAGACGATGATGCAGTTGTCCGCCTTATCGCGCACCACTTCCATCTCGTACTCTTTCCAGCCCAAGAGCGACTCTTCAATCAAAAGTTCATTGGTCGGCGAAGCTTCTAGTCCGCGCTTGCAAATCGTCTCAAACTCTTCGGCGTTATAGGCAATACCGCCGCCCGTTCCACCTAGCGTAAAACTGGGGCGAATCACCGTGGGGAAGCCGAGCGTTTTTTGAACAACCCAAGCCTCGTCCATCGTGTGTGCAATGCCCGAACGCGCTGAGCCAAGACCAATCTTCGTCATCGCGTCTTTGAACTTGAGGCGGTCTTCGGCTTTGTCAATCGCTTCAGGCGTTGCGCCAATTAGCTCAACGGGCTTGCCGGTGGCTGCGCCCCTATATTTCTCCAGCACGCCGTTGTGCCATAAGTCGAGCGCGCAGTTCAGTGCCGTTTGTCCGCCCATGGTTGGCAAAATGGCATCAGGTTTTTCAATCGCAATAATTTTTTCAACCGTCTGCCACGTAATCGGCTCGATGTAAGTCACGTCCGCTGTAGCGGGGTCGGTCATGATGGTGGCTGGGTTGCTGTTAATCAGTACCACGCGGTAACCCTCTTCGCGCAGGGCTTTGCAAGCCTGTACACCCGAGTAGTCGAACTCGCAAGCCTGTCCAATGATGATGGGACCCGCGCCGATGATGAGGATGGTTTGAAGATCTGTTCTTTTCATTTCGTTGCTCTTCTTTTAGTTTTTGCTGGCCATCATGGCGATGAATTTATCAAATAGCGTGCCGATGTCTTGTGGTCCTGGGCTTGCTTCGGGGTGTCCTTGAAAGCTAAACGCGGGGCAGTCTGTGCGCTCAATACCTTGCAGCGTGCCGTCAAACAGGCTGATGTGTGTGGGCTTCAGATTCGCTGGTAATGTTTTTTCGTCCACCGCAAATCCGTGGTTTTGGCTGGTGATGGCGACGTGGCCTGTTGCTAAATCCTTCACGGGGTGGTTTGCACCGTGGTGGCCAAACTTCATTTTGAAGGTTTTTGCACCGCTAGCCAGCGCCATGATTTGATGGCCTAAGCAAATACCGAACAATGGCAAGCCGCTCTGCATAAGGGTTGCGGTGGCATTCACTGCGTAATCGCAAGGCTCTGGGTCGCCAGGGCCGTTAGATAAGAAGACCCCGTTTGGCTTT
>JANPAY010000185.1:0-2208 GCA_031430155.1 Comamonadaceae bacterium | reverse complement strand
CTCTACATGTTCACTCCAGTACACCGCCTTGGCAAGGTATGCCTCAGTCGAATCAGCCGCCCAATCGCCCAGACCAGCCGCCGACATCAAACTGGCGCCCTGCCGCGCAATTAGCGTGTTCCCAAGCAAAGTCAGCGTGGGGACACCCATCCATAACGCCTCGGCGGTGGTGGTACCGCCCGAAAACGGGATCGTGTCCAAAACCAAATCAATGCTTTGATAACTTTCAAGATAGGCCGCGTAGGAAACTGGTGGCAGCAATTCAATTCGTTCCAGCGGCAAGCCAAAATCTGTCAGCCGCCGCTCAAACAGTGCCAACATCTCACTTTGCGCAAATTGTGCACAGCCGATGTGCAAGTGCGCACTGGGGATGCGCTCCAGCACCTGTCGCCACAAATGGAGCGTGGCATCCGTTATTTTGAGCAAGGATTGCAGCGAGCCAAAGGTGGTGTGCCTATTTTGCAAGGCAGGCAAAGGACGAACAGGCGGCGCAAAAGTCGGCTGACACAAGCACAACCGCGTATCGGGCAAATAGAGCAAGCGCTCGGAGTGGTGCACAGCGGACGACGCCGGGCTACTGATGCCGTCGGTCAGGAAATAGTCCATGTTGACCACCCCCGTCGTGGCGTACCAACCGAGCCACGAGATTTGGACGGGCGCAGCGCGGCGTGCAAAGAGCGGCAAGCGGTTCATATCGGTATGCCCCGACAGGTCAATCAGCACATCAATGCACAGCTTGGCTGTAAGCGCCTGCACCTCCTCGTCACTCATTCCTGCGATATGGCTCCACCCGTCAAACTGCGGGCGCAGCTTGTGCGACACCACGTCATCCAGCTCCAGCATCGAAAACGCGTGCAACATCAAACGGCTTTTATCCACATGTGGCAACCAATCTTGCAAGAAAAACCCCACGGGATGCGCCCTAAAGTCGCCTGAGACAAAGCCCACACGTAGCGGGTGCTCACCTCTTTGCCAAGGCGGCGCTATCAACACTTGCTTTGGCATTTGCAAACCCTGGCAGCGCAAATCGGCCGCTTGCTTTGCTTTGGCAAAAATGGTTGCATCTGTCCCGCTAGGGTCATATGTAGACTCGAACAGCTCAAACGCTGCTGGCAAATAATTATCTGGTGCAAGCACCTGAGCTTGTCGCATCAGCGTTAGCGCTAAGTCACGCTGCATCAGGCGTTGCAGGCTATTCGCCAAATTAATCGTGGCGTTGACGTGCGCAGGGTCTAACGCCAGCACCTGGCGGAAGATGGCCGCCGCCTCTGATGTCCGATGAGTTGTGTAGAGCAAGTAGCCTAAGTTGTAGAGACTGGCAATGTGCTCGGGGGCAAGACCCAACGCCTTGCGAAACGTCGCTTCGGCATCTACCGACTCACCCAATGCCATCAAGTGCAGCGCCAAATTGACATGAACATCAGGGCTGTCGGCAATGCCGCCAAGGCCAGAGGCAATAGCGCGGCGATACACCTGAACGCCCTTTGCAGGATCGTCAGCGTAATCTAACAATAAAGAGGTCACCAACGCCGCGCGATCTGTCATTTAATGTTCCAAATAAGTTCAAATAAAGGCTGTATGAAATAATAGCTCATGGCAAAACTACCGATACCACTGACGACTTATTCCGAAACCTCCATCCGCGTCCTCAAGGGCTTAGAGCCTGTCAAGCAGCGCCCCGGTATGTACACGCGTACCGACCATCCGCTGCACATGATCCAAGAAGTGCTAGACAACGCCGCGGACGAAGCGCTGGCGAACTTTGGCAAGCGCATCATTTTGACTCTGCACGCGGACGGCTCGGTCAGCGTCGAAGACGACGGGCGCGGTATTCCGCACGGGATCCATCCTGAAGAGGGCTTGCCCGTGATGCAAATCGTATTTACCCAGCTGCATGCTGGCGGCAAGTTCGACAAAGGCAGTGGCGGCGCGTACAGCTTTGCGGGCGGCTTGCACGGCGTGGGCGTGAGCGTCACCAATGCGCTCGCCACACGGCTAGAAGTCTCGTCGCACCGCGATGGCAGGATTGCAAAACTCGTCTTTGCGGGCGGCGATGTGATTGAGCCGCTCACGCAGGTTGATTGGCAAGCTGGCGACAAAAAACAGGGCACGATTGTGCGTGTCTGGCCTGACGCCAAGTACTTCGACTCGCCTAACTTTCCGCTCTCGGAACTCACGCACTTACTGCGCTCCAAGGCCGTGCTGATG
>JANPAY010000184.1:0-2864 GCA_031430155.1 Comamonadaceae bacterium | reverse complement strand
GCCTCGGTGATGAAGCTAGTCACCAGTGTGGCAGCGCTGGATTTGCTGGGGCCTGCCTACACATGGCAGACCCAAGTGCTGCTTGACCCCGCGGGCAAAGACGGCTCCATCAAAGATGGTGTTTTGAATGGCGATCTCGTCATCAAGGGCGGCGGTGATCCCAAGCTGGTGACTGAGCGGCTGTGGCTGCTACTGAGCCGTGTGCGCAGCCTAGGAATCAGCACCATTAACGGCGACATCGTTTTAGATAGCAGCGCGTTTGCCGTCCCGCTAGCAAGCGTCGCCAGCGCTGCCGCGTTTGATGGCGAGCCCATGCGCCCGTACAACGCCAGCCCCGACGCGCTCCTGATTAATTACAAAGCTAGTGTGATGACATTCACAGTGAATGCCGTAGCTGGCGTTGCCAATATCCATTACGACCCACCGCTCGCTGGCGTGCTGATGCCCATAACGGCTGCGCTCTCTAGCGGTGACTGCGCGGACTACCGAGGCAGTTTGCGAGCGGATTTTTCAGACCCCAAACGCATTCGCTTTTTGGGCAGCTACCCCAAAAGCTGCGGCGAGCGTGTCTGGCCAGTCGCGTACGCAGACCCAAGCGCCTTTGCAAGCCTTGCTGTGCAAGGCTTGTGGGAGAGTATGGGTGGCAAGCTGGGCGGAGCCAGCCGTACAGGGCAGGCATCCACGCAGGCCAAGCTGGCATTTGCACTCAGCTCGCCAAGCCTTGCTGAGGTGATGCGTGATATGAATAAATTTAGCAATAACGTGATGGCACAGCAGCTTTTTTTGACGCTCAGTTTGAATGCTAATGGTGGCAAACCCGCGACGTTTGAAGCTTCCCGCGCTGTGCTGGCTCAGTGGTGGAAGCTCCGCTATGGCGCGCTTACCGATATGCCCATTCCTGCTGTAGAGAACGGCTCAGGACTTTCGCGTGATGAGCGCATTTCGGCACTCAGCTTGGCGCGAATGCTGCAAAGCGCTTATGCCGCGCCGTACATGCCAGAACTCATTGCCTCACTGCCGCAAACTGGCGTGGATGGCACCCTGCGCCGTAGCAAAGCAATGGCTGGTGCAGCACATCTTAAAACGGGCAGTCTGAATAATGTCGTGGCACGTGCAGGTTATGTGGACGCAACCTCTCTTGGTAAAGAGGGCAAGCGTTACGTGCTCATTGCTATCGTCAATTCAGATTCAAGCACCGTGCTAGCAGGCGCCAGATCCGTACTCGATGTGCTAATTGATTGGACGGCGCGGCAGTAGTTACCAGCGTGTAATCAGCTGGTTATAGGCATTCACACCCCATATGCGATGGAAGGCTGGCGTGGGATAGACGGCATCGGCAAACACATAGCTGTTGTACGCAGCCTGCGCTAAGGTGCCAGTGCCGCACCCGCTAGAGTCGATTTGTCCTGCACCGATACCAACGGTAGCGCCGTTTGAATTTCAGGCAACCGTTGTGGTGTCAACAAACGAATAGGTGGTGGGTGAGGCTCGAACCGTATTGAAGTAAGCCTCCAGATCGAGCAAGCGCACATACTCACCCACATTAGTCAACGTCGCGCTACCCAGATTGCTTTTCAATGCGTCATTAAAAGCCGCGATTAGCGCCCCGCGAGAGCCTGTGAGTGTCGCCAAGTTAGTTTGAATGCCTGCAGAAGGTGTTTTAGATAGGTCGTAGACATTAGTCACCGCAATATGCTTAGCACCATTGGCGACCATACTGCGAATCAAGTTGGCATAGGCTGTCCCATTGGCTGCCGCATTGTTGGTGCTGCCCACGGCATCGTTAATGATGTCACGGTAACCTGCGCTGACCACCACCAAGTCACCCGCCTGATAATTCGCGCCAAACGTATTGACCTGCGTTTGCACAGCAGCCACAAGCGCATTAGCCGCCGCTCGATTGACGACAGTCGCAACCCCATAGCTGGAGGCAATTTGACTCGCCCAATTGTTGGTTGTGCTATCGTTAACCGTATAGGCAACCGTCGTCGATATAAAACTAAAGCTATCGCCAAACACAATCACGCGTGTTGGTTTAAATGGATCATAGATCGAGCTTGACCCGCACGAAACCAGCAGCGTGCTAAACGCAAAAAGACCGAGCGAAAGGACTCGCGTTAAAAAGTGAGGGGTCATGTCAAGGTTTCTCCAAGCAACTGCTAATCTTATCCAACTTTATGCCGAAGCTCTGGTCAGTCGGTCACGCACACCATCCCAAGTCGCATCCGCAGGTGGGCGTGTCACAAAAATATCCGTCACACCAGTTTGGTCTAACTCCCGTAATTTGGCAAATAACTCGTGCGCGGCTTGCCCCGCTATCGCAGGCAATCGGTACAAGACTTGACCTGCGGTCGGTTGAAATTCTTGCGCATCTTGTGCGCTGATGATGTGCACTTTCGCGCTGGGGGCGTAATGTGACTCCAGCGTACCCGATGCTCTGGGAGCGTTGCTGGATAAGGCCTTGGGCATCAGCAAGGGCTCACCACAAGCGGCTTCTAACTCCTTAAAAGTTAACATCCCGTGGCGCAGTAGCACGGGCGCGCCGCGTGTGCAGTCAATGATGGCGGACTCAATCCCAACATCACAATCACCGCCATCCAAAATCATCAAAGATGTGTCAAATTCATCGTGCACATGCGCAGCCGATGTGGGGCTAACGCGACCAAATCGGTTGGCGCTAGGAGCGGCCACGCCGTGGATGCCAAGCCGTTCGGCGGCTCGAAGCAATGACAACGCCATAGGGTGCGCGGGACAGCGCAGTCCAATCGAATCTTGCCCTCCTGCTGCAGCCCTTGCGACGCTTGGCCTGCGCGGCAGTATGACCGTGAGCGGCCCTGGCCAAAAAGTCGCGATTAATTTGTGCG
>JANPAY010000183.1:0-2573 GCA_031430155.1 Comamonadaceae bacterium | reverse complement strand
CATGCCCACCAGTTTGAGCAGCACCACGTCCTGTGCAAACGCCGCTTGCAACGCGGGGTCGGTCATGGCGTTGCCACCGTATTTGATGACCAAGGTCTTGCCATGAAAGCGCTTGATATAGGGCAGCGCCTGCGCGAGGATGCTGGCGCGGTCAACGGAAGTTAATGGGGTTGAAATGGATGTGCTCATAAAGCGGATTATCCACGCGCCATAAAATGCTTGGATGCTTGCAAAAAGAATTATTCCCTGCTTAGACGTGACGGGTGGTCGCGTGGTCAAAGGCGTCAATTTTGTTGAACTGCGCGATGCGGGTGATCCCGTTGAAATAGCGGCGCGCTACAACGACCAAGGTGCGGACGAACTCACGTTTTTAGACATTACCGCGACCAGCGATGCGCGTGGTTTGATTCTTCCCATCATCGAGGCGGTCGCATCAAAAGTGTTTATCCCTTTAACCGTTGGCGGCGGCGTTCGCTCGGTCGAGGATGTGAGGCGTTTGCTGAATGCGGGGGCAGACAAAGTGAGCTTTAACTCGGCAGCGGTGGCAGACCCTGAACTCATTCGTGCGGCAAGCGCCAAGTATGGCTCGCAGTGCATAGTGGTGGCCATCGACGCGAAGCGTCGAACCTCGGAATTCGATGCCAAGGGGAATGAAGTAAGTACGGGCTGGGATGTCTATACCCACGGCGGTCGCAAAAACACAGGGCTGGATGTGGTGACATGGGCAAAGCATATGACAGCGCTTGGCGCAGGCGAAATCTTGCTCACCAGTATGAACAAAGACGGCACCAAATCGGGCTTCGATTTAGAGCTGACCCGCGCGGTGAGCGATGCCGTGGCTGTGCCCGTGATTGCGTCAGGCGGCGTGGGTAGCTTGGAACATCTAGCGGACGGCATTCAGCTAGGGCGAGCAGACGCGGTGTTGGCGGCTAGCATCTTTCACTACGGCGAATTCACGGTCGGTCAAGCGAAAGCGTTTATGGCTGAGCGTGGGATTCCTGTTAGGCTTTGAGCATGAAACTAATCATGTTCAAATTCGTTGGGCTGCTGTTTGCTTTAGGCGCGTTTTTAATAAGCACCGCTGAATTTAATCTGGTGCTGGCGCAAAGCGCAGCATTGAATAGTGGCACATTACCGCCAGTTGCCGACAACATCAAAAAAGAAAAACGATTGGCGTTAGTTGTTGGTAATAACAATTATCCGAATGCGCCACTAGTGTCATCCATTAATGATGCGTGGGCAATGACAGAGACGTTGCGTAAATTGAATTTTGATGTTGTCCTATTGGAAGATGCAAATCAATCCTCAATGAATAAAGCCATTGGGGTTTTCACAAAAATATTAAGCCAATCAGATGCGATTGGCTTGTTTTATTTTGCTGGGCATGGTGTTCAATCGAATAGCAAGAACTTCCTAATTCCTGTAGACGCAAAGATCACAAAGGCTACCGATATCGAACGGCAGGGGATTGACATCCAATCTTTGCTAGATAAGTTCGGTGAGAAGCAGAATGGAATGAATATCCTGATTCTTGATGCGTGTCGAGACAATCCGTTTTCTGATGGTGGAGTGAAGCGCTCTTCAGGTTTGGCGGCAGTGGATGGGCCGCCTGGCACTATCGTGGCATTTGCCACTGCGCCTGGAAAAGTTGCACAAGAAACAGGGGATCATGGGGCATATACGCGGAGCGTTTTGAAGCATATTTCGGAGCCTGGACTACCGATTGAAGAAATTTTTAAAAGAGTTCGTACAGATGTTTTGCAAGCTACAAGCAATGCGCAAGTACCTTGGGAAAATACTTCACTGGTGCGGGATTTTTACTTTAAAGCAGCCAAGCCTGGCCAAGGCTATAGATCCAATGTTGAAGCTAAAGAGACGGAAGAGTGGGAGTGGAGTCGAATTCAGAGTAGTAATAATTTATATGACTTTACTGGGTTTTTACGTCGCTTTCCAGAGACCAAATATGCATTAAATTTACTGAATAAGATTAATGCTGTTCTAGCAAGATTGCCTTCAAAACCACCTCCACTCATGCAACAGGAGTTGCTGTCACTATTGAGTGAAGCTAATGTTGGCATACAGGTGAGATCACTCAATCGATATACGGCTGAATACTTTGGTGTCGCGTCTAATTATGGAATTTTGATTACTGACGTTAAAAGCGGCTCTACTGCTGAAGGAGCTGGTGTTTTAGCTGGCGATATCTTATTGTCAGTAAATGGGGTGGATATTCAAAATACATTGGCTTTCAATAAGCTAGGAAGAACACTGGTTCCAGGTGAGAACATTGATGCGGTAATTTGGAGAAATAAACAAAGATTGCTAGTTTCAGGAATCGTAGAAAGGGCGTCCATAAATCAATTGCTGGGGCGAGTACTTGTAATGCATGCGGAGGCAAAAAATTATCCACGAGTAAAGGACATGGCCGAGTATCTAGCTAGTGTTGGCGATGCGTCAGGGCAGTATCTGCTTGGGCTAGCTTATGCACGTGGTTTGCTCGGCATAAATAAAGACTACAAACAAGCCGAAACTTTACTCTCTAAAGCCGCTAAGAAAAATGATCCTAATGCAGT
>JANPAY010000182.1:0-3381 GCA_031430155.1 Comamonadaceae bacterium | reverse complement strand
ACCGTCCACGCCTTGCACCATCGAGGCAAGCAGGTATTCGTCGTGACAAGTCAAAATCATTTTGCTCGGGTCAGCATCACGCACGGCTTTGATGTCGCGGGCGTATTTGCTCATCTCACGTTGCCCAACTTTAAAGGCCTTGACGTAAGGCAAGCGCGCCAATTCCGCCATCAGATTGGAGGAGTACGAAGCCTTGGTCCATGCGGGATAGACGTGAGCAATGAGATCGAGTTTGCTGGCTTGCCAAATAGCGTCGAAGTAGGCAGTGGCGTGATCGGGCAAAAAGCCAAAACGTAGCCAGTGGTGCGGTGGCATCACATCCAGCGCGGCTGCACCAGCGTTTTTAGCAAGGCGTGCGTGCTCGGCTGCTTCGGTGAGGCCTTCGCACACGATGGATGAAATGACGGGGCATTTGCCCTTCAGTTCATCAGCGACGATGCGCGTGACTTCGGCTCGCTCAAGCGGTGTGAGTGAAAACACTTCGCCTGTGTGACCGTTCGTCATGACCGCGACCACGCCATCAAAGCCTGCGAGCCAGGACGCGAGGCGACGCAGTTCGGCTTCGTCGATACTGTTGTCGGGTTTGAACGGTGTGGCGATGGCAGGTATGATTCCTCGGTAATTGGTAATGGTTGTGATGGTTGGCATGTTGTGTCCTTAAGAGTGTTGCTAAAAAATGAACTGTCGCTATTTTGAAACCCCCTCACGCCTCTGTCCAATACTCAATTGACATAAAACTATGTTCATAACGATTAATCGCCCACTCGACCTTGAATGGCTGGAAGACTTAGAGGCCGTCGCGCATTGGCGTAATTTTTCAAAGGCTGCAGCCGCTCGCAACATGGCGCAGCCCGTGCTCAGTCGCCACATCAAGGCGCTTGAGGAGTGGGTGGGCGTGCCCCTCTTGGACCGCACCTCGCATCCTGTGTCGCTCACCCCTGCGGGCATGGCGTTTTTGCCGTGCGCCGCAAAGGCCATAGAGCAACTAGAGCGGGGGCGAGACACTGCCAGAGCCTCGGCAGAGAAGGCGACCAAAAAACTCACGCTTGCCGCCACGCATGTGCTCTCGATTACTTTTTTTCCACATTGGTTGCAAGAGCTAGAGGCCAAGCTGCATATCGATTCTGTGCAAATGGTGTCCGATAGTTATCAAGCGTGCCAGACGCTGATGCTGGAGCGCAAAGTGCAGTGCATGCTTTGCCATGGACACGCGCTTCAGCAATCACAACTACTGGCACCCGATTTCATCTATGCCGTTATGGGCACGGACGTTTTGTTGCCTGTGGCCAAGCCTCTATCGGGCGGGGCTTCCCCAGCATTTGACACATTGCCACTCTTGGCTTACGGCAAAGAGTCGAGTTTTGGAAAAATCATGAAAGGCGTGCTGCCAGATGTGTTTGCCAGCGATAGGCTGGTCACGCATTTCACCAGTCATCACGCCGTGTTACTCAAGACGATGGCGCTGGATGGACGCGGTGTGGCGTGGCTGCCTAAAAGTCTGGTGGTGGATGAGTTAGTCAATAAACGTTTGGTGCTCGTTGGCGATGCGGCGTGGCAAATTCCGATTGAGATTCGCCTTTATCGTCATGTCGATGCGCTATCCGAAACCGCCGAGGCGGTTTGGCAGTCGGTGTGCCGTGCTACTGACGCATGAAACCAGCTCACCGCTTGCTCAATTCGCCCTAGTCTTAACCCTGTATTCGCACCGCTGGCAAAGCCATTTTGAATGTTGATGGCGGTGTGAATGTCCTCGGCTTGGAAGACACCGCGTTCGATCAAGTTAAATGTTTTTTCCCAGTGTGTCGTCCAGTCTGCACCTGCTTTATCTTTGGGAATGAGCATCTTGTGTGTCCAGCGCAAAGTGCCAGCTGACGTGGGGTAGAGCGTAATGAGGCTCAAATAGTCAGGATGAAAAATCGTGATGGTGTTTGGGAAAATCACTTGGCTTGGTGTCACAAGTTCTGAGAGCTCGCGGATGATTTGCGGCGCTCGCGAATCTTCTTGCTCGCTCCACTCCTGCGCAGCGCGGCGTGCGACCAGCGAATGAATATGCGGCTTGCCCGAGACGCTTGCGTCTCCTCCGTATGTCGCGTCTGCGCCAAACTGTCCCCCTGCTGTAATGCCATCGGTAAAGAAAGGAGCAATGGTGTTTTTGTGTAACACGCGGATGTGATACGACTCCAAAAACGCATCGACGATGAGCTTCCAGTTGGCAGGATATTCGGCTTCAATGGTTCGGAAGTGCGTGAGGTTTTCAATCTCGTAGAAAGGCATTTCGGCATTCAATTCACCGAGATAACTGTCTAAGTCAATCGGCTGGGAAGCCTTATCTGTATTGGCTTGCACCCATATCAATCCATGTCGTTCTTCGCAAGGCAGCGCCACCAAGTCTTCGTCAGCACAATCTTTTTTATCAAATGATTCAGCATGCAAGCGATGACGCAGCTTGCCGTCTAACTGATATGTCCAGCCGTGATACGGGCAAACGATGCTGCTCTTAGCTATCGCGACGTTTGACTCCACCAGCCGCGTACCACGATGGCGGCACACATTCAAGTGCGCTCGCACCACGCCGTCCTTGTCACGAGAGAGCAATATGGGTATGCCATAGCCGTCATGCGCTAGCACTTGCCCCGCTTGAAGTTCACTGCTGTGAGCCGCGATTAAAGGCAGACGACGAAAGAGCTTATCGATTTCCTGCTTGCAAATCTCTGCAGATGTGTAACGCTCCACAGCAACCGTGGTCTCAGAGTCTGTGCAGTCCTGCCATTCGGCGCGTTGGCTGGCGCATTGCGTTCGCACGCGATCCAGCATCGAAGCGGTGTGGGGCGGGAGCATTTGTGTCATGCCTCTTTATAGCGCACCCAATCGTTTGGATAAGCTACTCGCTGCCTCTTTAAGTGCCAACACGGGCACGCCATTAGCTTTCAGATCTAGTGTGGCGCTAGGGCCAATCGCCACAAGCGCCAACACGATGTGTCCGAACGCATCAAACACAGGTGTGGCAATGGCGCTAACGCCGCTGACCACGCTATCTCTGACGACGCTGATATTTTTTTTGCGGATATTTGCCAAATCTTTTTGAAACTCTGCATCCTGCCAAGCCACGCCTGCTATAGCCTTGGCGGTATCCATGGGTAACAGCGCCGCAAACAACTTACCCGAAGCCGTGCCCTGCACCGAGATGGTGGTGCCCAGCCTGATGTTGACGTAAATCGACTCAGGCCCCGCTTCGGTTTTGATGATGGTGGGGCCTTGCGTACCCCACACCGCAATCGCCGCCGTGTGCCCCACGCGAAGTGCCAAATCAGAGAGCATGGCGCTTGCCAGCCGAACAGGATCAATCTGCTGCAGGCCAATCAGTCCAAGCTGCACACCAAA
>JANPAY010000181.1:0-3375 GCA_031430155.1 Comamonadaceae bacterium | reverse complement strand
TGTGAAAAAGAGAAACCACAAGTAGAGGGTGGTAAAAATGGTGGTGATAGGTGGATTTGAACCACCGACATCAGCATTATGAATGCTGCGCTCTAACCAACTGAGCTATATCACCAGCTTGTTTGCATATGAAACAGAGCCGATATTCTAACCGCAGATGGCGCAGTTTTTGTTCCGTGCGATGGTGATTTCATCAAATGCCATGCGTTTGCCGTCGATCATCAAGAGTCGTCCTGTCAGTTGACTCCCCATACCTGAGAGGATTTTGAGCGCTTCCGTGGCTTGCATCGCTCCCACCATGCCAACCAAGGGGCCGAGCACACCCAGTGTGCTACAGGCGGTCTCTTCGAAGTTTTGCTCTGGCGGAAATACGCAGGCGTAGCAGGGCGCATCCGCGCTACTTGCCGAGTGATAGACGCTGAGTTGTCCGTCCAAACGAATAGCCGAGCCACTGACCAAGGGCTTGCCATGCTGCACGCATGCGGCATTAATGGCGTGGCGCGTAACAAAGTTGTCGGTGCAATCTAGCACCACATCAGCCTCTAGCACAAGCGCAGCAAGGCTTGCAGGCGTTGCTTGCTCGCAAACCGCATGGACATGAATGCTCGGGTTAATGGCCAGCATGGCAGCCTTGGCAGAGTCTACTTTTGCGCTGCCAGCGCGAGCGGTGGTGTGTGCGATTTGGCGTTGCAGGTTGGTGAGATCAACGCTATCGTGATCGACCAAGGTCATCGTTCCAACGCCTGCGGCTGCAAGGTAGAGCGCAGCAGGGGAGCCGAGTCCTCCTGCACCCACAATCAGCACGCTGGATTTGCAAATACGCTCTTGGCCTTCAATGCCAATCTCGTCCAGCAAGATGTGGCGCGAGTAACGTAAAAGCTGTTCATCGGTCATAAGAGCGTGTGTCATTCCCGCGCAGGCGGAAATCCACGGTTAGTTTTCTTTTTTCTCTTCCTTGCGTGCTACTTGCACTTTGCTAGTGAGCACGGGTTTGCCTTGCAATTGGTTCAAGGCTTGGCGTAGTTGAAAGTCACGCTCTGAACCAAACTCGGGGATAAGACGCTGTTCGGGCGGCTTCTTAACTTCTTCTTCTAAGCGCTTGCGTGCCTCTTCTTTTGCCGTCTCTAAAGCCTTGGTTTTTTCAGCGCGTGCTTCGGCAGATTCTTCGCCTTGCGGGTTCTTTAAATGCTTGTCGTAATCCGCTTCGCGCGAACGCAGTACAGCAAACGGACTGCCGCCCTCTAGATCATCTATCAGCACATCGGGGACGATACCAATAGATTGAATGGAGCGACCATTGGGTGTGAAGTAGCGTGCAATGGTGAGCTTCATGGCAGCGTTTTCACCTAGCGGGCGAATGTTTTGCACCGAGCCTTTGCCAAAGGTTTGGCTACCCATAATCGTGGCACGCTTGTAGTCTTGCAGCGCACCCGAGACGATTTCGCTTGCCGATGCGGAGCCTTCATTTACGAGTACGACCAGCGGGATTTTTTTGATGGCGCTTGGCAGATCTTTGAGTGGATCCGATGCTGCCGATGCACGATAAAAATCGGGAGCCGCTTTATATACATATTGCGTTTCTTTGAGCTGTCCTTTTGTCGAGACCACGTCTACATTGGGCGGCAAAAAGGCGGCAGAGATAGCGACGGCAGCATCTAACAGTCCACCTGGATCGTTACGCAAGTCGAGCACCAAACCTTTGAGATTTGGATTTTGCTTAAATAGTGCTGTGGCTTGTTTGGCAAAGTCCTCAACGGTTTGCTCTTGAAATTGTGAGACGCGAATCCAGCCGTAATCGGCATCCACAATTTTTGACTTCACCGATTTGGTTTTGATCTCATCGCGAATGATGGTGACGGGGAATGTTTTGTCTTCCGACTTGCGGTAGATCGTCAGCACTACCTTGGTACGTGGCTCGCCGCGCATGCGCTTGACCGCATCATTCATGCTATTGCCCTTGGTGTTCCAGTCGTCCACCTTGGTAATTAAATCGTTGGCCTTGATGCCCGCGCGGTAAGCGGGCGTGTCTTCGATAGGCGTGACGACTTTCACGAAACCGTCCTCGCTACTGATCTCGATTCCCACACCGACAAACTTACCACTGGTGCCTTCGGAAAACTCTTTAAAGCTCTTTTTATCGAAATACTGAGAGTGAGGATCGAGCCCTGCAATCATGCCGGCAATAGCGTCTGTGATGAGTTTTTTCTCGTCCGTGGCTTCCACGTAGTCGCTTTTAATCATGCCAAATA
This sequence comes from Comamonadaceae bacterium, assembly GCA_031430155.1. GTDB lineage: Bacteria > Pseudomonadota > Gammaproteobacteria > Burkholderiales > Burkholderiaceae_C > JASGCK01. The sequence goes on along the minus strand of JANPAY010000181.1, from coordinate 1,126 downwards.
CGGCTGCGAACTGCTGCATTTCATCTAGCGGAAGCGGCGCTAAAGCACCTCTAGCAACGGCTTGCAACTGCGTGCTAATGAGGGCGCCTGCTAGCGCACCAATTGAAACCCAACCAGCAATTTTTAATTTGGAACCCATTTTTGATTCTTAAATGTGCCTGCAAGCCATGCCACATGCGGGTTGCGAGGCGGCTTGCGAGCTAGGTGCACAGTATAGACCATGCCTTGTCTAAGCGCTTGGTGCTCACAGGCTGGGGTGTACGAAGTTCTTGCGCGAAAAAACTAACGCGCAATTCTTCTAGCAACCAACGATATTCGTCAAGCCGCGCGTCCACATGCCCTTTTTGTTCAATGACGCGGCGCAAGTAGCGTTGCTCCAGTGGGCGAAGCTCAGACAGCTTCGCTACGTCCCGCGCAGGGTCGACTCGCCACTTGTCCAGCCGCATGACGATGGCTTTCAAATAGCGCGGTAAATGTTGTAACTGTGCGTAAGGCGTAGTACCTGCAAACCCTTTTGGCATAAGCCTTTGCAGTTGTTGTTGGCAGTCAGCAATAGGCTCGGTTGCATTTTTGTTGTCTTTGATTTTTCGCACTGCAGCGGCGTACTCAATCAGCACCGCGTGCACCATGCGCGAGACTTCTCCTGCAATGAGGGTGAGTCTGCCACGACCTTCATCGACACGTTTTTTGAAAGCGAGCTCAAAGGTGGGCAGCGGATCAATGAGGAAGGCTCGGTCGAGCGCGAGGTTAATGATTTGTGTTTTGAGTTCATCGGCTGTGCCCAGCGGCATATAGAGCGCTGTCATCTGTAGGATGTCGGGAAGATTCTTTTCCAGATATTTGATCGCGTCTTTGATTTGCAAAGCGAATAGCCTGCGCAAGCCCGCGGGGTGCTTGGCGGCAGCGACATCGGGTTCGTCGAAGACCTCGATGGTGATTGCGTCGCCTGCGTCGATGAGGGCAGGGAAGCCAATCATGGTTTGCTTGCCATTGGATATTTCCATGAGTTCGGGGAGCTCTCCGAATGACCAGGTGGTGTGGCGTGTGCTTTTGCTTGCATCACCCTCTCCCCAGCCCTCTCCCATCAAGGGAGAGGGGGCAATAACAGTACTCGGGGATTTCTCTT
>JANPAY010000180.1:0-3348 GCA_031430155.1 Comamonadaceae bacterium | reverse complement strand
CATCAAAAAACAGGCGCAAATCGTTCACACCGTAGCGCAGCATCGTGAGCCGATCCATGCCCATGCCAAAGGCAAAACCAATATAGCGCTCGGGGTCTAAGCCCATATTGCGCACCACGTTCGGGTGTACCTGGCCTGAGCCTGCAACTTCTAACCAACGCCCTGCGAGTGGCCCAGTGGCAAATTGAATATCGATCTCGGCACTAGGCTCCGTAAACGGGAAGAAGCTAGGGCGGAATCGGAGAACGAGATCATCGCTCTCAAAAAAGGTTTTGCAAAAGTCGGTGAAGACCACTTTTAAATCTTTGAAACTCACGTTCTCGCCAATCCACAGGCCTTCGCACTGGTGGAACATAGGGGAATGCGTGGCATCGCTATCCACGCGGTATGTGCGACCAGGCGCAATCACACGGATTTCAGGCATGGTGTCGTTTGACGCTTGGCTAGCCTTCCAAGCCTTCACATGCGCGGTGGCATGTCGAATCTGCATTGGGCTGGTGTGTGTGCGCAAGAGCGGCGGCGTGTCGGTTGCTTTGCCGTCCAGCGGATCAACATAAAACGTATCGTGCATGGAACGTGCGGGGTGATCTTCAGGCGTATTGAGTGCCGTAAAGTTGAACCAGTCGTTTTCAATTTCGGGGCCATCGGCCACATCAAAACCCATGGAGCCAAAAATGCCTTCAATGCGCTCTTGCGTCAGCATGACGGGGTGCAGGCCGCCACCAGCGCGCGCGCGGCCTGGCAAGCTCACATCCAACGCTTCGGTTGCTAACTGCGCGTTCATGGCGGCATCACTCAGCGCTTCACGGCGGCTATTCAGTGCGGCTTCTACCGCTTGTTTGGCCAGGTTGATTTGTGCGCCCAGTTGCTTTTTTTCATCAATGGAAAGCGCAGCCATGCCCTTCATCAACTCGGTGATGCGGCCTGATTTGCCTAAGTACTGCGCTTTGGCGTTTTCCAAATCGGCAGGTGTGCTACATGCCGCGAAAGCTGCGGATGCGCTATCAACAATAGCTTGAAGATCACTCATAGATGCGGTTACTTTGCATTCAAAAATAAATTAAAAAAGGGTCGAAGTTTTATGCAAACTTCAACCCTCTTGTACCAACCATGAAAACGGGGGCAAGCTTCTAGTTTAAGCGAGCGCTGCTTTCACTTGGGCAACGATTGCTGCAAAACCTGCTTCATCGCTCACAGCCAATTGAGCCAGCACTTTGCGGTCGATTTGGATGTTGGCTTTTTTCAGGCCATTGGCGAATTGGCTGTAGGTGATTCCAAGGCCACGGGCTGCCGCGTTGATACGGGCAATCCATAGTGCGCGGAAGACACGCTTTTTAGCACGGCGGTCACGATAGGCATATTGCCCCGCTTTCATCACCGCTTCTTTAGCGACGCGGTAGACGTTACCACGGCGGCCACGGAAGCCTTTTGCTAGTTTTAAAACTTTTTTGTGACGGGCTCTTGCCGTTACACCACGTTTAACTCGAGACATGTTTGTTTACTCCTGCGTTGGTCGAAAATTTAAATTCCACGGCCCGGCAGCATGTCTGACATACGTCCCATATCGGACTTATGTACAGCGGTTGCTCCGCGCAAGTGACGTTTATTTTTAGTGGTCTTCTTCGTCAGAATGTGACGTTTGAAGGCTTGGCCGCGTTTAACGGTTCCACCTGGACGAACGCGGAAACGCTTTTTCGCACCGCTCTTGGTCTTCATTTTGGGCATTTGTATGCTCCTTCTACTTTTTACTCATGAGGTGTGGCGCAAACTGCTTGCGCCCCTTGTTGACCCTGAGTTTTATGCAACTACAGCCTCAGCGGATTTTGCAATCTCTGCTGAAGGCTTAGCTGCGGCGGCAGGTGCTGCTTTTGGAGCAGCGCCTGCTTTTTTCTTACCCGGTGCAATCATCATGATCATCTGGCGGCCTTCTAATTTGGGCATGCTTTCAATCACAATCAAATCACCTAATTCATCACGAATACGCACTAACAGTGCCATTCCAATCTCTTGATGCGTAATCTCGCGGCCTCTAAAGCGCAGCGTGATCTTGCATTTATCGCCCTCTTCCAAAAAGCGCTTAATGTTGCGCATCTTGATGTTGTAGTCACCGTCATCGGTGCCTGGGCGAAACTTAATCTCTTTAATATCAATCACATGCTGCTTGGCTTTTGCCTCAGCAGCTTTTTTAGCTTCTGAATACTTAAACTTACCGTAGTCCATGAGCCGCGCAACGGGCGGCACTGCCGTCGCTGCAATCTCTACCAAATCCACATCCAACTCACCCGCTCGGCGCAGCGCATCTGACAAACTCATGATGCCTAGCGCTTCGCCTTCAGCTCCGGTGACGCGTAGTTCTGGCGCCATAATTTCACGGTTGAGACGGTGTTTGCGCTCTTCACGTTGGCGCGGTTGACGGAATTCAGTAGCGATGGTTCAAATCCTAATTAATGGTGGGCTCTCTCAAGCCCTTGTTAGCCACATCTGACGTGACTTGATGAATAAACTCATCAAGGGTCATCGTGACAGCGTTTTGTTGGCCTCTAGCCCGAACCGAAACAGAGTCCGTGTTCTTCTCGCGATCCCCAACCGCAAGCGCGTAGGGAAGCTTCTGCATAGCGAACTCTCGTATTTTATAGTTAATTTTCTCGTTTCTGAGGTCTAAGTTGACTCTAAACCCTAGTTTTTGTAGTTTTTTGCTCACTTCAGTCGCGTAATCGGCCTGCGCGTCGGTAATTGCCGCAATGCCAATCTGAATCGGCGCAAGCCAGGCGGGCAGCGCGCCCGCATGCTGCTCGATCAAAATACCAATAAAACGTTCCAAACTACCCACAATAGCGCGGTGCAGCATCACGGGGCGCTGGCGGCTACTATCTGCCGCCACGTAGTCCGCATCCAAGCGCTCGGGCATGTTCGGATCGATTTGCATCGTGCCGCATTGCCACGTGCGGCCAATGCTGTCCTTGAGGTGATACTCGATCTTCGGGCCATAAAACGCGCCCTCGCCCGGCAACTCTTCCAACTCTGCGCCGCTAGCTTTAATCGCCACTCGCAGCGCATTTTCCGAAAAGTCCCACGACTCTTCCGTGCCAATGCGGGCCTCAGGACGCAGCGCCAATTTGACCGCGACCTCGGTAAAACCAAAATCTTTGTACACCGCCATCACCAGCGCATGAAAGTTCGCCACTTCGGCCTGAATTTGATCTTCCGTACAAAAAATATGGCCATCGTCCTGCGTGAAGCCACGCACCCGCATGATGCCGTGAAGCCCGCCCGTGGGCTCGTTGCGGTGACACTGGCCAAACTCGCCATAGCGCAGCGGCAGGTCGCGGTAGCTCTTGATGCCCTGCT
>JANPAY010000179.1:0-4129 GCA_031430155.1 Comamonadaceae bacterium | reverse complement strand
TGCAACCAGCGGCAGAGTGCTCGGCTGACGCATCGGCCAATTCAAACGCTTGTTCGATCTTCAGATCTGGCAAGCCTTCGATCTCTAAGATGCGACCCGAGAAGATGTTTTTCTTGCCCTGCTTCGCCACGGTCAAGAGTCCTGCTTTGATGGCGTACAGCGGAATGGCATGGACGAGGTCACGCAGTGTGACGCCAGGCTGCATCGTGACTTTAAAACGTACAAGCACGGACTCAGGCATATCGAGTGGCATCACGCCAGTGGCAGCACCGAACGCAACGAGACCAGAACCTGCTGGGAAGCTAATACCAATTGGGAAACGTGTGTGGCTATCGCCGCCCGTGCCCACGGTGTCGGGCAGCAGCATACGGTTGAGCCAACTGTGAATGATGCCGTCACCAGGACGCAGCGAAATACCGCCACGGTTGCTAATGAACTCTGGCAATTCGTGGTGTGTCTTCACGTCCACGGGTTTTGGATAGGCCGCTGTGTGGCAGAAGGATTGCATCACCAAATCTGCTGAGAAGCCAAGGCAAGCCAAGTCTTTGAGTTCGTCACGCGTCATAGGGCCCGTGGTGTCTTGCGAGCCCACCGATGTCATCTTCGGTTCGCAGTACGTACCAGGACGCACGCCTTGGCCTTCTGGGAAGCCGCAGGCACGTCCGACCATTTTTTGTGCGAGTGTGAAGCCCTTGGTGGAAGCGACAGGCGCAGTCGGCAAGCGGAACAATGTCGAAGCAGGCAAGCCCAATGCTGTACGAGCTTTAGCCGTCAAGCTACGACCAATGATGAGCGGAATACGACCACCCGCACGGACTTCATCAAACAGCACATCGCTCTTAATATGGAACTCGGACACAACCTTGCCACCCTTCAAAGCCTTACCCGCATAGGGCTGCAGCTCGACCTCATCCCCCATGTTCATCTGAGACACGTCCAGCTCAATCGGCAATGCGCCCGAATCTTCCATGGTGTTATAAAAAATCGGCGCAATCGCGGTGCCCAAGCACACGCCACCAAAACGCTTGTTCGGCACAAACGGAATGTCCACACCCGTCCACCACAGCACGCTGTTGGTGGCAGACTTACGGCTAGAACCTGTACCCACCACATCGCCCACGTACGCAATGAAACGACCTGCTTTATCGGCCTTGGCACGCATGTCGTTCAGCATTTGAATCGGACCACGCTTGCCGTCCTCTTCAGGTGTGATGCCATCGCGTGTGTTTTTGAGCATGGCGAGTGCATGCAGCGGAATATCAGGGCGGCTCCAGGCATCAGGTGCTGGAGAAAGATCGTCGGTATTGGTCTCGCCCGTCACTTTAAAGACGGTCAGTTGAATGCTTTGCGGCACTTCGGGGCGGCTGGTAAACCACTCGCCATCGGCCCAGCTTTGCAGCACGGCCTTCGCGTTGGCCTTGCCCACCGCACCACCGTTTTCGGCTTTTTCTTGCACGTCATGGAATTGATCGAACATAAGTAGCGTTTTCTTGAGTGCGGCAGCGGCAATGCCACCTACTTCAGCATCGTCCAGCATCTCAATCAAAGGCGTGAGATTAAAACCGCCCACCATCGTGCCGAGCAGTTCAACGGCTTTGGCACGGGAGATGAGTGCGCACTTTTCTGTGCCATGGGCAATCGCCGCCAGATACGACGCTTTCACCTTAGCAGCATCGTCCACACCCGCAGGCACGCGATGCGTGATAAGGTCAAGTAGTTGCGCCTCTGTTCCAGCGGCAGGGGCTTTTAAAAGCTCAATCAGCTCTGCCGTTTGTTTGGCGGTCAATGGTAGCGGCGGCACGCCAATGGCGGCGCGCTCGGCAACGTGTTGGTTGTAGATGTCAATCATGCTCATGGTGGTTCTCTTTTCAATAAAAATTAGGGTTTAGTAGGCGCGGCCGTTAAGGCTGGCGTAGCTGGAGGTGCATCCATCGCTTTTTGCACCGCTTTTTGTGCCTCGCTTTGGCAGTCGGTTGCCAAGCGTTTTGCTAGTTTTTCGTTAAACAGCATCGACTTGTTAGACATCTGTAGCCAGACAATGCCGTGATGCTTGTCTTCCAACTTCACAGCGCCAGACTCCGTTGGAATGCGTTCGGCAAAATAGTATGTTTTGCCAAAGGTGATGTCATATATATGGGGGTGTACTTTGCTTTGACCAATCGTTACGGTTAAGTTATTCGCACAAGCAGTCTGCCCCAAAGCCACTGGATACAAGGCTTTGGCGGGTGTTGCTGCGACTGCGGGCGCAGGCTGCGCCGTTTGAGCAAATGCAGCGTTCAAACTGAATAAACCAAATAAGACAATCGCAAGCAAAGATGTGAAGCGTTTCATCGAGATCCCTTTAAGAAAAGTAAACACCCATGCTACTAGGAATGGCGCGTCCTGTGGCATGTGCCCGCTCAATCACTTGCCAAAAATAACGGTAACTGGCGCGGTCGTGCAAGGCGCCTGCAAAACTAATCGGTGCCCAATCGACCTTGGCAGCCGCCTCCAGCAGGCTCGCTGCAGTTTCAATCTCAGACTCGGTCGGCGCAAAGGCTTTCAAAATCGGACGAATTTGGTCAGGGTGAATGCTCCACATACGGGTGAAGCCAAGCTCTTTAGATGCCCGCAAAGCCGCACCAGATAAGGCTTCCACGTCTTTAAATTCAGTAAACACGCAGTGCGACGGCGTTTTGCCAAAGGCGTGACACGCCGCCGCAATCTCAAGCTTGGCACGAATCACTAGCGGATGCAAAAACTGCCCCATGCCCGACATACCAGAGGCTGGAATCGCACCGCCATGACTCGACACAAAATCCATCACACCAAAGCCAATCGACTGCAAGCGCGGATGCGCGGCAATCTCAAAGACCTTATGGATGGCATGCGACGACTCCACCAGCGCGTGGATAGGAATGTTTTTTCCACCCGCCGCATCAATCGTGATAAGCGCTTTATCTATATCTGCCGCGCATTCAATCTTGGGCAGCATGATGTGCGAAAGACGTGCGCCTGCCGTTCGTACGATGATGTTCACGTCCGTCTCAAAAGCAGCTTCGTCAAGGGGATGCACCCGCACGGCCACGCGAGCACCGGGCGCAGCACCCAGCGCCAACTCCGAGACCAGATGCGCATGATCGACCTCGCCGCCCACGGGTGCGCCGTCTTCGCAGTCCAGCGTCACGTCAAACACGCAAGCGCCAAACTCCTCGGTCATTTCCGCTTGCAACGCCAAGCTCTTTTTCATCCGGACTTCGACACCACTGTAGTGGTCGCAGACGGGAATGCGGACAGTGCCCGCTTGCGCGCCTAAGAGGATTTGACGAGGATCAATCATGTGAACTCTGGGGTTTTGCGCATTTAGATCAAATGCGCCACGCCTTTTTGCTCATCTTGCAATTCAGCCAGCGTTTTGTTGATGCGCTCTTGGCTAAAGGCGTCAATGGTCAACCCTTCAACAGGCTTGTACTCGCCGTTTTCGCAGGTCACGGCAAAGCCAAATAGGGTGTCTTTAGGAATGCCATATTGACCGTCCGACGGAATACCCATCGTGACCCATTTGCCATTCGTGCCCAGCGCCCAATCGCGCATGTGGTCGATAGCCGCATTGGCTGCGGAAGCCGCGCTGGATAAGCCGCGCGCTTCGATGATGGCTGCGCCGCGCTTGCCAACGGTTGGCAAGAATGTGTCAGCGTTCCACACTTGGTCGTTAATCATCTTTTCAACGGATTCTCCGTTGATGGTGGCAAAGCGATAGTCCGCGTACATGGTCGGCGAGTGGTTGCCCCACACCAAGAGTTTTTCGATATCGGCCACGGCTTTGCCCGTTTTGGCTGCAATTTGCGAAGCCGCTCGGTTGTGGTCGAGACGCAGCATGGCAGTGAAGTTTTTACGTGGCAGATCAGGTGCGCTCTTCATCGCGATGTAGGCGTTGGTGTTGGCGGGATTGCCAACGACTAACACCTTCACATTACGCGAAGCCACAGCGTTCAAGGCTTTGCCCTGTGCCGTAAAGATAGCGCCGTTCACGGCCAAGAGTTCTGCACGCTCCATACCAGGGCCGCGTGGACGTGAGCCCACCAAGAGTGCGTAGTCCGCATCTTTGAAAGCCGTCATGGGATCGCCATGTGCTTCCATGCCAACTAAG
>JANPAY010000178.1:0-9191 GCA_031430155.1 Comamonadaceae bacterium | reverse complement strand
TGCTCTTGCGTGATGGTGATCCACTCACCACCTGCAATTTCTTGGCCGACAAAGGCTGTGAGGTCTGATAAATTTTCGAAAGTTTTTTTAGTCATGCTGCCGCTCCTCTTAAAGTAATCGCTTCCATCGCATCGCCCATCGGCAAGATGCGTCCAATGATTGCCGTATGCGTGTAGCCCAGCGCCTTTAATTCTGCCACGCAAGCATCTACGGACTCTTTGGGCACGCTAGCTAGTAAACCACCCGCCGTTTGTGGATCAAAAATCAGCGGATAGCGCGGATGATTGATAAACGCTTCTTGATTTTTAATCGCTCGGCGTAGCCGCACATTCGCACTTTGCAGCGAGCTGGTAATGCCAGCTTTGACACATTCTTCTGCACCGTCCAAAAGTGGCAGCGCGGCTAAGTTAATTTCGGCATCCACGCCAGACGGTTTCGTCATTTCAACCAAGTGCCCGAGTAAGCCAAAGCCCGTGAGGTCGGTACACGCGGTTGCCCCGTGAGCCAATAAACATGCGGCTCCCGCTTGGTTGGATTGCTGCATGGAGGCCAGCGCCGCATCAATCCAGCGCCCTTTCGCTTTGCCTTTTGGCAGCGCCGCAAACAGCGTGCCTGTGCCCATCGGTTTGGTAAGAATGAGCACATCGCCTGCGCGCATCGCGCCCTTGGTCATGGTGCGTGGGAGTGTCACGCCATCGCTTGCAATATCCACGAGCCCATTGATGGCAAAGCCTAGCGCCAGCTCCTTGCCTTCGCCCGTATGACCGCCCACCAACGCACAGCCTGCGGCGTTGAGCACCTCCACCGCGCCTTGCATCATGTCCCGCAAAGTCGCTTCCACCTTGGCCTCCAACCCAGGCGGCACGGTGGCAATGGCGGTCGCGGACTGCGCCGTGCCGCCCATCGCAAAGATGTCACCGAGCGCATGGTTAGCCGCGACGCGCCCAAAGATGTAAGGGTCGTCGATAAAGGCGCGGAAGAAATCCACCGTGTGCACCATCGCTTTGCCAGCGGGCACGCGCACCACCGCCGCATCGTCGGGCGCGTGCAAGCCGATTAGTACGTCGTCACGTTCAATCGGTGACAGGCTGCCCAACGCCCGCGAGAGCACGGTCGCGCCCACTTTTGCGCCGCAACCACCGCAGCGCATGGCAATGGCGGAGATGGCTTGCAACGATTCTTCGGAAGTGAGCTTGACATTCGCCTCTGCTGCAAGCCTTATGGGGCGTGGCTTGCGAGACACGTCTTCCATATCAGGAAACTCAGAAAAGCGACGCATGAATCGCTGATCGATCCAGTCTTTCCAGCGCCAGAGGAGTCCGCCGCTAGCATTTGTGCCACCCATGCCCAGCTGCGTGATGAATCCCCAAAGCGCCCCGCGTGAAGCCACAGCTTGCTGATTCCCCGTACTAATCAAAGCCAGCCAGCGCTTTTGCGGGCGGTACGGACTCAAAGCCACGCCTTGCACACTGCGCCGCAAATTCTCCGCCAGCGGCATCCCTTGCCGCACCGCAAACACGCCCGCTTTTTCTAACTTGTAGTTCGCCATATTGGCGATATCACCAGCGGCAAAGATATTTGAATCCGTTGTCGATTGAAGGCAATCGTTCACTTCAATAAACCCGCGTGGGTCAAGCGCCAACCCAGTACCCGCAAGCCATGCAGCACCGCCTGCTTGCGTGACCCACATCACTTCGTCAAAGTCAAAAGTTTGCAAGGTGACGCCATGACCTACGTGCAATTGGTTTTGCGCGACACGCGTCACGGCAGCATTCGGATGGACAGCCACCCCGCGCTTGGCCAGGACATCCGCAAAGCGCCGCTGCACCGCTGCGCTGTGCGTCGGAAGAATCGACGTGCCCTCAGTGAATAAGTTGAAACGCGCCTGCTTCATCCGATGCTGCATTGCCAGCAAGAGCTCCACGCCTCCTGCGCCGCCGCCCACCACGGCAATATTGAGAGGCAATTCGCTACGCGCCAATAGCGCCAGCCAGCGCTCGTTAAATTGCGCAATCGGTTTGACGGGCACGGCAAACTCGTTAGCACCAACAACGCTTTGCACTTGCGGACTCGAACCAATATTGATGGACAGCACGTCGTAGTCCACATCGGGGCGACCTTTGCACATCACCTTTTTTGCCGCGCGGTCAATACCCGTCACTTCTGCTTTGTATAGCCTCGCACCTGCAAAGGCGCAGAGTTTGCCAAGGTCGATATGCACGGCATCGTAGTCGTAATGTCCTGCTACATAGCCAGGCAACATCCCAGAATAAGGCGTATGTGTGTCGGTACAAATCACGGTGAGGCGCACGCCAGCCATGGGCTTCATGGCAAAGCTTTTTAGTGCGACGACGTGACTGTGGCCGCCGCCGACTAAAACGATGTCACGCAGGATGGGTTGGTCAGAGGCTTGCATGGTTAATGATTGTCATAGTGCGACTCTACCAGCGCATGGACTAAAGCATTCAATTGTGAACTCTCCCGCTCAGGCGCAAATAATGGCGCTCTTGCCGCACATTGTTTTTGCAACTGCGCTAAGAGTCCATTCGAATTGCTTTGACTGGCTCGGCATTCACGCAAGAGCCGCGCTAATCCTGCCGCATCACCCCATTCAAAGTAACCCGCATAATCTGCGCCCAGCATGCCAACATTGCCGTCAATGCGGGACGCCAGCACAGGCGTTCCCGAGCACACGGCCTCCATCAGCACATGGGCACCGCCTTCCATTTTGCTGGCATGAACCAGTACATGCGCGCGTTGGATAGAGCGTCGCGTGGCCTCGTGGGGCATGGCCTCCAACCAGCGGTAATGCGGACAAGCGCTCGCCGTCCCTCGCGCCTCCTCAGCCAAAGCAGCATCGAGTCCCGCGCCAATGTGGTCGAGGAAGATGTCGTCGTCACGTCCAAGCAACCGCGCTGCCGCAAACAAAGTTTCAGGCGACTTTTCATCCCGCAAATGCCCCACCATGACGGCACGCAACTGAGCTGCCGGTTTTTCAAGCGTGGACTGGCTCGCTGTCGATTGAAAGATGACTTCAACCTTCGATTGGCACTGCTCTGGCAAGCCAAGAGGGGCAAGCTCTTGCAGCACAATGAGTCGGGGGGCCATAACTAGCGAGGCCTGCGCGGCAGCATCCGTTTGAATATCGCGATAAAGGTCTGTACCCGTTAGTGCCAGCACTAAGCGAGAGCCGCCATGCGCTGTGTGCCACGCCGCGATAGATTCAGCAGAGCGCCGCGCATGCAGCGCAATCATCACATCGTCTTGGTTGGCCAATTTATCTGGCCAGGTTTTGACGATGCGGCAATGGAAATTTTTGGCGAGCATCTGCCGCCAACGATTGGCCGTTTGCCAATTGCCATTGTTCGCATCCGATAACGCAGGACTAACAATGACGATGTGCGGACGCGGTGGATTCATGTTTTTTAAACAAACAACTTGGACAGCGGTGCCACTTCAAATGCACTCACGCGCCGCCAGATGTGGCTACTAGTCAGGCCTTGCGGGCTCTTCACACCCGCAGCTTCTAACAATTCTTTCAGTGATTTAAGCGTTTGCTGATGAAAGTTAAAGACGCGATCAGCCTTGCTGGGCACGTGCAGCGCTTGCTGCCGCCTTGCATCTTGTGTCGTCACACCCGTGGGGCATTTGCCCGTGTGACAGCTTTGCGCTTGGATGCATCCCAGCGCAAACATAAAGCCACGTGCCGCATTGCACCAATCTGCGCCCAGTGCCAAAAGCCGCGCCACATCGAAGCTGCTGGTGATCTTGCCTGCTGCGCCAATACGCACATGCTCTCGTAGGCCAGCCGTCTGCAAGCTTTTGTGGACAAGGCGCAGCCCCTCTAAGAGCGGCGTCCCCACGTGGTCTGTGAACTCTAGCGGCGCGGCGCCCGTGCCGCCTTCAGCGCCATCCACCACCACGAAATCAAACAGTAAGTGCGTCTCTTGCATGGCATGCACGATGTCCTGCCACTCGCCTGGCTGCCCAATACACAGCTTGATACCAACGGGTTTGCCACCAGAGGCAACGCGCAGCAATTGCGCAAAATGCAGCATCTGGCTCGCATTGCTAAATGCGCTATGCGTCGCAGGCGAGACGCAGTCCACACCGACGGGTACGCCGCGAGCGGCCGCTATCTCCGGCGTGACCTTCGGTCCAGGCAACACCCCGCCGTGACCTGGCTTAGCACCTTGACTGAGCTTGATCTCAATCATCTTGACCTGCGGATCGCGGGCATGCTCGGTAAACTTATCGACGTTAAAAGTGCCGTCATTATTTCTGCAACCAAAGTAGCCCGAGCCAATTTCCCAAATTAAATCGCCGCCGTGCACGCGGTGGTACTGAGAGATCGACCCTTCGCCCGTGTCATGTGCAAAACCACCACGCGCTGCACCGCTGTTGAGCGCCAAGATAGCGTTAGCCGACAGCGCACCAAAGCTCATTGCCGAGATATTGAAGAGCGAAATATCGTAAGGCTGGGTGCATGCTGAACGACCCACAGTCGCGCCAACACGCACTCTAAAGTCGTGGCTTGCAATGTGTGTCGGATACAGCGAATGAGCAATCCACTCGTAACCCACCTCGCCCACATCGAGCTGGGTACCAAACGGCCTCTTGTCGACGTCGCCCTTCGCGCGCTGATAAACCAGCGAGCGCTGTGCACGCGAAAAGGGTGTTGCTTCGTGATCGCCTTCTAAAAAATATTGCCGCAACTCTGGACGAATCGTCTCTAGCAAAAACCTCACATGGCCAATAACGGGGTAGTTGCGCAACACGGCGTGACGCGTTTGCAATAGGTCGCGAATACCTAGTGCGGTGAGCGCCATAAACAACAGCCACAGCGCGCGCAAGACGTTATAGCCAAACGAGGTAAGTGCATCGAGCCCCATCGGCATAGGCATCGTCACAGACAGCATCGTTGGCAATAGCGCCAAGCTACAAAGCAAGGCTATTGCGGCGCACAGAGCAAGCGTGATGTAGCGATAGGGGATGTTCATAGAGCCGTCCTACAAAGGTTTGAGCTTATCCAAAATAGTAGGGAAGAATTCGGTCACTGTTGGATGCACAGGCAGGCAGTTGCGCATCAGTTTGTAACTTGCCCCCGTTGCCATGTAGTTGCTCACCACTTGAATAATCTCGTCGCCATTGATGCCGAGCACGGTCGCGCCGACAAACGCTTCGGTCTTTGCATCGACGATGAACTGAATCACGCCGTGCGTTTCGCTCTCCTCTTTGGCGCGACTAACAAAGCGCATGTGGTGCTCGGCAATTAAAAATGTGCGCCCTGTTTTTTCTTGCTCTGCTTTGGCTTGCGCGGCACTTAGGCCGACACGCCCTAGCGGCGGATCCGTAAACATGGCATACGCAGTGACGCGGTCATCGGCACTGCGCAAAGAGTTAGGTTCTTTTAAGTTGTCACGCACAATTTCAAAATCGTGATAACTGGTGTGTGTAAAAGCTCCACGCTTGTTGATGTCACCCAGCGCCCAGACGCCAGCCACGCTTGTCTCTAACTGACCATTCACATCTACATAGCCACGCGCATCGACTGGCAAACCAATTGATGCGAGATTCAATTGTTCGGTATTGGGCAAGCGACCCGTGGCAACCAACAAGTGGGAAGCCTTATGGATATTGGTCTGCACACTGCCGTCGCTATTTTTAGTTTGCAGTTGCAGCTGCAAGTCACTATCAGTGCCATCCACTTTTGCAAGCGTGGTGCCAGTCAAAATTTGCACGTCTTCTTCTTGCAAAAAGTCGGTAATGGCATTCGTCACGATCTCGTCTTCGCGCATAGCGATGCGGTTGCTGGGTTCAATCACCGTGACATTAGCACCCAAGCGCCTAAAAATTTGTGCGAACTCCAGGCCAATATAGCTGCCACCCAAAATAAACAAATGCTTTGGGCATTCGCGCAATTGCAGCAAACCTTCGTTGTTCAAGATGCGCGCATCAGTGCCCTCCAATCCCTCAATCGGCGGCATGAAGGGGCGTGTGCCCGTATTTAAATACACACGGCTTGCCGTGATGTGCTGCCGTCCATCGTCGCCCTCAACGACTGCCTGAAAGCCCTTATCCGTATGGCCTGCAAGAGACCCCCAGCCGTGCAACACTGTCACATTGGGCGTGCTGGCAAGCCAACCCTCGAGTCCGCCGCGCGATGCATCCACGCGTGCTTGCATACGCTCCATTGCCTTGGCAAAGTCAATCGTGACTGCGCCAGTTTGAATGCCAAACTCCGCTGCTCGCCGCACCATGTGTGCCACGCGAGCGCTTTTGCGCAGCGTCTTGGTCGGTGTACAGCCTACGTTCACACACGTGCCGCCAAGTAGATTGCCCTCCACCAAAATGACTTTTTCTCCTCGTCCAGCCAGAGCAACGGCTAGGGCAGGAGCGGCTTGTCCCGCTCCAATGATGAGTGCATCGCATGTGTTTTGATTTGTGGGGGATGTCATAGCGCTCTCCTTTGCTGACGTGTTAATGTAGACCCATCTATCGGTCAGCTTACAAGGTTTTTTCTTACAAGAGGGATATGAATCAATGTTGCAATTAACAACATTCAAACGTTGGGGCCTTATTTTGACCAGCGTCTTGTTATGCCTAGCTGCGGCGTTGTATACATTTCTTGCGCCGCTGGATATGGCCAAGCCCGACCTCAAACGCCTGTACGAGCTTTCAACCAGCAACAGCAGCGCGCCAACGCTACCCGTGATTTTGATTCCAGGGGTATTCGGCTCTCGGCTAGCCAATCCCCAGACAGGTGAGGAAATTTGGCCAGGCGCTTGGTATCGGCTGTTTTTTTCTTCTTACGATGATTTGGCTTTGGACATTGACAGCAATACGCTGAAACCCAAAGCCTCGCAGCTGGTAACCACGGGTATTGCCGAGCATGCGTTACAGCGAGACTTCTATCGCCCGATTTTGAAGACCCTCACAGAGTACGGCGGCTACATGAAAGCGCAGACTGGCTCGCCCGTGCAATCTGGGCAACGGCGCCTTTATATCTTTGCTTATGACTGGCGCTTGGACATTGTGGACAACGTGCGCGCACTAGATCAGCTGATCACGGCAATTCAGCGCGACTATGGCAATCCCGCCCAGCAAGTCAACATCGTGGCGCACAGCATGGGTGGTTTGATTGCACGCTATTACCTACGTCACGGGACCCGTGATGTGCTGGATGGCACAGCGTCGCAAGTCACTATGGCTGGCGCCAAAAATGTCGACAAACTGATCTTGCTAGGCACGCCCAATTTGGGTTCGGTGAGTTCATTGCACGGTTTCATATCAGGCGAAAAAACCCTTTGGAATCGTATTGCGCCGAGTACGTTGGCCAGCTTTCCCAGCGGCTATCAGCTTTTCCCTCATCCACTCAATACATGGTTGCTCGATACAAATGGTCAACCGCGACACGAAGATTTGTTTGACGTCAAAACTTGGCAAAAATTTGAATGGTCGCTCTTTGATCCCAAACAAGACATGCGCATGAGTGGGGCAGAGCTATCAACGCGGCAACAGTTTTTTACACTGCAGCTAGAGCGCGCACGTCGTTTAGCATGGATGCTATCGGTCGAAGAGCCTGTCTCTCCCGTACGTTACGTTTTGTTTGGCGGGGGCTGTCACGCCACGCCTGCGCGGCTTTTAATGGAACAAAACAACGGACGCGATGTCGTGCGGCTGTATCCGTCCCAAATTGCAAACCCCCAAATAGGTATGTCTTACGATGCTTTGATGATGGAGCCAGGAGACGGTCGCGTGACCAAACCATCCTTGTTGGCACGCGAAACACTAGACCCTAGTGCGCCGCAAAATGAAGACAGTTTTTTACCCGTAGCATACTCATTTTTCTTGTGTGAGACGCATACTGGGCTGACCAATAACATCAATTTCCAGGACAATTTGCTCCACATACTTTTGTCGCAAAAAGTAGGCGTAAGGTACTAAATGGGTACGCTATTTTCCTAAAAAAACACGTTGGACAAGCGCAGATTCGCAGGTTTTAAAGCACACATAAAACGCCACCGCAAAGCATGACGTCAGCAACAGCTCCATCAATTGCAAAAACGCACCGTCCTGCAAAGCCATCCATCCGTATTCACGTATCAACTGTATATTGGACAAAAAAGTTTGCGCTAAATTCACCGACAAAGCACCGAAGCCTAAAAAACTGAGCGTCATGATGACAAATGTGAGCAGCCAATAGCGTGTCATAAACCGCAGGGTGAAGGAGTCAGTCGTGATATGCATGATGGGATTTTATTTGATTGGATTAAAAGGACAGAAGATGGATGGTCGTAATTTAGCCTTTATGAATGCCCGCACCGCCAGCGCCAAAATTCTTGCCTCCATGCTACAAGATTCGCGTGCACGCACACTCGCGCTCGTAGACGCTTACGCGGCAACACTTGGCGAGTCACTCATCGTGCCAAAGCTGGCTACGCTTAACCCGCCGCTGTGGGAGCTGGGGCATATCGCGTGGTTTGCTGATCATTGGCTGTGTCCACAAGCCGATCGTGAGATCGGCGGCGGCGTAGCGGCATACGACGCACTGTACGACTCCAGCAACGTTCCGCACGACACGCGCTGGTCGCTACCGCTGCCCACGCTTACACAAACCAAGGCGCGGATGCAAGCCAGCTTGGACGACATTCTTACCAAACTTGTAGCAGAAACATCAGACTCAGACGAAGCGCTGTACTTCTATCGGCTAGTTCTATTTCACGAAGACATGCATGCGGAAGCGGCTATTTATTCTGCCGAGTTTTTAAATGTCCCTATCCCGCAAGCCTTGCTACGTAAGTCCTCCAAGGCAGTGCAGCCCACGAAGTCCAGCCTATCTGTGCCAGAGGGTCAGTGGCTTTTGGGCTCTGCCAATGAGGGTTTTGCGTTTGACAACGAACTCTCGCAGCACGAAGTGGCTCTACCTGCATTTGAGATTGACTCGCGCGTCGTCACATGGGCCGAGTATTTGCCATTCATAAAAGCAACCCACCGCGAGATGCCGCTTCATGTGGATCATCACAAAATGAATCCAAACGATGCCGCCATTCACATCAACTGGTTTGACGCCAAGGCTTGGTGCGATTGGGCTGGCAGGCGATTACCCAGTGAGGCTGAGTGGGAATACGCCGCAATGTCCAACTCCAATTTCACGTGGGGTGAGGTGTGGGAATGGACAGCCAGCGACT
>JANPAY010000177.1:0-1746 GCA_031430155.1 Comamonadaceae bacterium | reverse complement strand
TATGAACAATGTGCAGTTGCGCTTGGCGCTTGACCATTTCCATCGCCAAATGCGGCAGCGTCCCGATGCCCGAGCTGGCATAGTTAAGACGACCTGGATTCTTGCGCGTAAAACTCACTAACTCTGCAAAATTTTGCGCAGGCACAGAGGGGCTCGCGACCAGTACCATCGGTGCGGTATTGACCAACACCACAGGCGCAAGGTCTTTCAACATGTTGTAGCGATAGCTCGATTCGCCTGGACCGCCTGGCACCAAAGGCGCATCGCCCGCCATCAAAAACGTGTAGCCGTCGGCAGGCGCGGCAATCGCCTTGCCAATGCCAATCGAGCCGCCCGCACCCGTGGCGTTTTCCACCACCACGCTTTGCCCAAGACGAACCGACACATACTGCGCCACCAAGCGGGTTGTGCCGTCCAAACTGCCGCCTGCGCCATAGGGAACTAACAACGTAATGGAGTGTGCTTTAGGCCATGCGGCTTGTTGCGCCTGTACAAGACTTGCAGCGCAAAGACCTACCATGGTCAAGCCAAGGGTGATGAGGCTTCGTTTTTTCATAAAGTTTTCTCCAAATTGGTTAATTCTGCATTCCACTCTTTGCGCCAGCGATTCCGGGTACTGTCGTCAATCCAAGCCGCATCCAAGCTATTGTGCATAAAGCCCTGCACATCTTTCATACTTGCGCCAAAGTGCTGCACCATCATGTGCCACGCCTCGGTAGGGTTGACATGGTGCAAGGTCGGGTCGTCGGTGTTCGGGTGCAGCTTCAAACCCAGCGCCATCATGCGACGAATCGGGTGATCTTGCGCCCAGCGTTCGGGCGATAAGGTGCGCAGGTAATATGAATTTGTTGGCACAACTGTAAACACCAACTCGCGCTCTAAGGCTTGCTGAATAAGCGCTGGGCTATCAATCACCGTATAGCCGTGATCGATGCGATCGACTTGGAGCACATCCATCGCCGTTTTTACATTTGGCCAAGGCATGCCGAACTCGCCTGCGTGTGCGGTGGTTTTGAGTCCTTGCTCCCGCGCCAATCGGTAAGCCGCTTCAAACCACTCTGGCGGAAAGTCGTTTTCGCGGTAATCCATACCTATGCCCGGCACTTCGTCACAGCGGTGCTCGAGGACCCACTGAACCATCTCTACCGCCGCATCTGCACCCGCTTCGCGGTCAATCGAGGGAACGAGTCGCCCGGTGATGCCAAGGTCGCGTTCAGCGTCAACAATAGCGCGGCGAATCGCCTCCAGCACCCGCGGATAGGGCAATCCAGAGACCTTGGCTGTGCCCGTTGGATTCCAAAAAAACTCGGCGTAACGCACATTGTGCGCGGCGGCATCTGCCAAATATTCGTAACTGATGCGGTAAAAATCGTCGGATGAGTGCAGCAACCACTCGTCCAGCGCTCGCAGCACACGCAACACGCCCACAGGCTTTTCGCCGCGCGTGTAAAAAGCGTCAATGTCCTCATCAGAAATGGGCGCTTTCGCCTTGCGCACTAAGTCTTCAAACGTTTGCTTGCGCACCGTACCCAGCAAATGGCAGTGCAACTCTGCCTTGGGAAGTTGGTGCAAAAAATTCTTGGTGAGAGTCATGAGTTGATTCTATGAAGCATTCGAATTTGAACATGCGAAAATTACGCTTATGACTAAACACATCATCGCCCCCTCCATCCTCTCCGCCGACTTTGCCCGACTTGGCGACGAAGTTAAAAACGTGATTGCCGCAGGCGCCGACTGGATTCACTT
>JANPAY010000176.1:0-2196 GCA_031430155.1 Comamonadaceae bacterium | reverse complement strand
ACTCTTGAACATCTACGCGCGCCGCGCTGCACGCGAGGGGTTTGCATTTCGCTTCTCGCCGCACGACTACGAAATCTTTGCGAATGATTTTGGTTTTGAAGAAACGCCCGACCAAAAGGCCGCGATCCACGCTGTTGTGCAAGACATGATTTCGCCGCGCCCCATGGATCGCCTCGTCTGCGGCGATGTGGGTTTTGGCAAGACCGAGGTCGCACTTCGCGCCGCCTTTATCGCCGTGCTGGGCGGTAAGCAAGTCGCCATCCTTGCGCCAACCACTTTGCTTGCCGAGCAGCACTTTCAAACGCTAGTCGATCGCTTTGCCAAATGGCCAATCCGCATTGCGGAGATGTCGCGCTTTCGCACCGCCAAAGAGATTACCGCTGCACAAAAAGGCATTGCGGACGGCACGCTGGATATCGTCGTGGGCACGCACAAGCTCTTGTCCAAAGACACGCATTTCAAAGACTTGGGTCTTCTCATCATTGACGAAGAGCACCGCTTTGGCGTGCGCCACAAGGAGGCGATGAAGTCGCTACGCGCTGAAGTCGATGTACTCACGCTCACTGCCACGCCGATCCCGCGCACGCTGGGCATGGCTTTAGAGGGCATGCGCGATTTGTCGGTGATTGCGACTGCGCCGCAGCGTCGCCTCGCTATCAAAACCTTTGTGCGGTCGGAAGACAAAAGCGTGATGCGCGAAGCGCTGCTGCGCGAAATCAAACGCGGCGGGCAGTGCTACTTTTTGCACAACGATGTGGCAACGATGGAAAACCGCCTCGCACAGCTCACCGAGCTGCTACCTGAAGCGCGGATCCAAATTGCCCACGGGCAAATGCCCGAACGCGAACTGGAGCGCGTCATGCGCGACTTTGTGGCGCAGCGCTTCAACGTTCTCTTGTGCTCGACCATCATCGAGACGGGTATCGACGTGCCCACCGCTAACACCATCGTGATGAGCCACGCGGATAAGTTTGGCCTCGCGCAGCTGCACCAACTGCGCGGACGCGTCGGGCGTAGTCACCATCAAGCCTATGCGTATTTGTTAGTCCCCGATATTGAAAGCCTCACCAAGCAAGCTAAACAAAGGCTAGACGCGATTCAAGGGATGGAAGAACTCGGCTCAGGCTTTTATTTGGCGATGCACGATCTCGAGATTCGCGGCGCAGGCGAAGTGCTGGGTGACAACCAAAGCGGCAATATGCTCGAGATCGGCTTCCAGCTTTACAACGAAATGCTGGCCGAGGCCGTGCGCGCGCTCAAAGCAGGCAAAGAGCCTGATCTGATGCGCCCGCTGCACGCCACGACGGAGATCAATTTGCACACGCCTGCGCTTCTCCCCAAAGACTACTGCGGCGATGTGCATCTCAGGCTGTCGTTTTACAAGAAGCTCGCCACCGCAAAAAACAACGATGCGGTCAGTAGCCTATTAGAGGAGTTAGTCGATCGCTTTGGCAAGCTGCCCGATCAAGCGCAAGCCCTGATCGACACGCACCGCCTTCGCGTGCTGTGCGAACCTTACGGCGTGCACAAAATCGACGCGGCGCCTGGGGTCATCATCATTACCTTCAAGCCGAACGCGCCTGTTGATCCGCAAAGCATCATTCATTTGATTCAGCGGAACAAACACATCAAACTGGCGGGAAACGACAAACTTCGGATTGAAAAAGCGATTGAAAAAGCGCCAGACCGTGCGCACATGGTGCGCGATGTTCTAAAAGGTCTACAACTAGTCAGCCATGAGAATTAGCCATGGAGCCGCGAATTTTTAGGCAAATGCGCCATTAAAAATTCCATTTGATCCGTCAAAATTTTTCGATTTCTCAAAATGAAATCTTCCCAAAGGCTGGGTACATAAGGCGTGTAGAGGAGCGGCATATGGGCTTGCTCGGGAGTGCGATTGCTTTTGCGATGGTTGCAACTTTTGCAGGCCGTCACCACATTCATCCACACGTCTTGCCCTTTTTGGCCATAAGGAATGATGTGCTCGCGGGTGAGTAGCTCCGTTAAAAACTGATCGCCGCAATACGCGCACAGATTGCGGTCGCGCATGAAGAGTTTGCTATTGGTAATGCCGGGCTTGGCACTAAACGGATTGATTTTTGGCACGCCCTTGGTGCCGATGATCGAGCTGATCGTGATGCTGGACTGAATCCCCGTGATGGCATTGTTGCCGCCACGAAAGGTGGCCACGGGCGC
>JANPAY010000175.1:0-1897 GCA_031430155.1 Comamonadaceae bacterium | reverse complement strand
GAAATTGCTACGCCAATTTAGCGTTTCAATCCAGCCGAAGCCGAAGAAGGGTTTAAAAGTATATGTAATTTCTTCATTCTAAGCCATTATTATTGAGTTTCAATCCAGCCGAAGCCGAAGAAGGGTTTAAAAGGCGTACAGTTCTAAAACGCTACCAATCAAGCATTTATCATCAAACGAGGCCCCGCGTAAAGCACTTAACAAGGTTTGTACATTTAGCTTGTCAAAGAACATTATTGAAACAGCACAAAGCTACGACGGTTTTAAGATTATAAAAACTTTACATTGTCTTTTTTCCACAAACTTGTCCATTTGTCGGTTTGGCCTTGCCAAAGGACGCTTTTCACGGCGTCATTGTTGAGGGGAATATACAGAATGCTGTCGTCTGTGGAGGCCCCCTCAGTATATTGGCTGTTTAATAGCTTTTCGGCTTTGGTTTTTAAGCGCAACATTTCGCTGCGGTCAAAGTCGAAGGCAACGAAGACGGATTTTTGTACGCGGCGGCAACCTGTCCGCAACAAAAGTTTGGACAAGTGCAAGCGGCGTTTATCATCGGATATGTCATAACACACAAAGAAGTTCAATTGAATTAAAAATTAAAAATTAAAAATTAAACGCCCGTGATACTCATCACTTAAAAAAGCGATTGCCTTTGAGCAATATCTTGAAGAAGGTCAATCGAATATTTCTAAAAATCTTTTGGCTGTTTGTGGGGTCAGTTGTGCCTTGATTCAAAAACATTTTGAGGATGATAACAAGCGTTCCGCAAACGACGAGTACCATGGAAAGTTGAATCAATGAATTAAAAATCATTGGTAAGCCCATCAAGGCCGTGGCATCGCCGTTGCGTCTTATAGAATCGTAAGGCGTGGGCATTTGTTGGAACACAACGATTTGCGAATCCAAACGGCTCTGATACTGAGGGGGTACTTGCGGCGGCATATCCACAAAACCATTAGTGGGTGCGGGCATAATGATGATGGTGGGTTGCCCTGTGTTGCGCGTTTGCGGATTCGGCCCGACGTAAGGCACGGGTTCATTGTCCGTGTTGAGGGCTTGTCGGGCGGTCGGATATTGCAAGGTGTCGCCTTCGGCAGTTTCAATGAGCCAATAGCGGACGCCGCCTTGTCCCGAACATGAGCCGATGCCCGTTGAGGCACGCACGGCACCCGTCATACAGATGCAGCCAACGCGTTCTGCACCTTCGGGCAGTGTTTGAGTGCGTTGTCCTTTGCGGCGATTGGGTTGTGTGGCCGTTTCGCTGTCTTCGTCGGACGTTCGGAAGATGTTGTTTAGCCCACTCTCCGAGCTGTTTTGTGCGGTCGTTGTGACGGCATCTGTCGTTAAACCTAAAAAAAAGACATACAATAGAAAACGTTTCATGAGTTAGTGGTTTTAAATTTTTTCAAAATAGTGGCCAATGTCTGTGCTTCTAAATCAAGAATGACAAATCTTTTTTGTTGGTTGTGTTTGTAAGGAATGGCGGTTTCCATAAAATCCAAAAAGGTTTTAATAACAATCGGTTTGCCTGCTTTGGTCAACCAAAAACCTTGTGCTTCGGGGTCACCTTCTGCGTCACGCATGAAGTCGGGGACGTCGGCGAAGGCATCTTTTGGGAGATAATCGTTGAAAACAAGGGTTAAAGCCACCGTATCTGCCCAATGCCGATAGGCTTCTATGACATCATACACCATTGTCGGGCGGTTGTAGCGGTCAACGTGCAGGATGCCGATGCTTGGGTCAATGCCCGATTTCATCAACGACAGTTCAACGTAAGTGTAAAGCATGCCGTATAGATAGTTCAGTAAACAATTGAAGGCATCCAAAGATGGGCGAAAGTTGCGATTGTCAAATTTATACTGAGGGGGTACAACGGACGCTAAAAAACGGAAATAAT
>JANPAY010000174.1:0-4038 GCA_031430155.1 Comamonadaceae bacterium | reverse complement strand
GCACTCATCGTGCAAAGCGGACTCTCGCATGTTCCAGAAGGGCGCGAAGTGTTTCCGCTGCTGTCGGTACGTGACAACCTTTTGATGGGCGCTTACACCCGTCAGGACAAAGATGGTGTCGCCAAAGACATGGAAGCCGTGTTTGGTTACTTCCCGATCTTGAAGGAGCGCCAAGCGCAAGATGCAGGACTGCTCTCGGGCGGGCAGCAGCAAATGCTCTCTATCTCCCGCGCACTCATGGCGAACCCCGATTTAATTTTGCTAGACGAGCCCAGCCTGGGTCTTTCCCCAAAACTGACTAAAGAAATTTTTGAAATTGTCGTTCGCATTAACCGCGAACGAGGGACAACCATCTTGCTGGTAGAGCAAAACGCCAATATGGCACTCAATGCTTCCGACTATGGCTATGTGCTGGAGAACGGTCGTATCGTGATGGAAGACACCTGCGAACGTTTGCGCGAAAAAGACGATATCAAAGAGTTTTACCTCGGGATGAAAGAGGACGGAGCACGCGGTGAGCGGCGCTGGAAGAAAAAGAAAAACTGGCGCTAACCCTGATTAAAGAAGTTCACTATGTCTAATCTTTGGAATTTAGCCAACATCAAACCCTCCACCGATATTGCCATGCAAGGCGATACCATTCCGGCGCTCTTTTGGAATGCGGTAGCCGCACGCGGCGACAAAGTCTGGATGCGCCAAAAAGAACTGGGCGTTTGGCGCTCGCACACTTGGAATGACATAGCCGCGCAAGTGAGCGACACGGGCAACGGCCTTATCGCTATTGGCTTTACGGCAGGCGATACGGCCTCCATTTTGTCAAACACGATCGCGCCATGGGTGACCACCGACTTGGCCGCTCTGTGCGCAGGCGGCGTCTCCAACGGCATCTATCCAACCGATGCTCCTTCGCAAGTGCAGTATTTGTGCGAAGACTCGGGCACTAGCATTTTGTTTGTCGAAGATGATGAACAACTCGACAAAGCTTTAGAAGTTCGAGCGCAATTACCTTTGCTTAAAAAAATTATCGTCTTCGATATGGAGGGTCTGCGCGATCTAGACGACCCCATGGTCATGAGCCTAGAGGCCTTACAGACATTGGGACGCGAGCATGCGGCTTTGCAGCCCGCATTGCTGGCGGCTCGTAGCAGTGCCTGCAAACCCGAAGACTTGGCCATCCTCGTCTACACCTCGGGCACAACCGGCAAGCCAAAAGGCGCGATGCAAAGCCACGGCGCGCTGATCCACACTGTGCGAGGCTACAGCACCTTAATCTCGCAGGACGAATCGGACGAGCGCATGTGCTTTTTACCGCTGTGTCACATTGCCGAGCGCGTGGGCGGCGAGTTCCATGCGCTCTACACCGGGGCAAAACTAAACTTTGTCGAAAATCCCGAAACTGTGCCAGAGAACGTGCGAGAGATTGCCCCCACCGTCTTTACAGCCGTCCCGCGTGTGTGGGAAAAGTTTTACTCAGGCGTGATGATTTCGCTCAAAGAAGCCGGAAAGCTGCAGCAAGCGGTATACGGATGGGCGATTGGCGTGGGCAGCCGTATTGCGGACAAGGTGCTGTCGGATGAGGCCGTCAGTGCCTCGCTCAAAGTGCAGTTCACGCTCGCCCGCTGGCTTGCGCTCAACAACGTACGTAAGCTGATTGGGATTCACAACGCACGTTTACTGGTCACAGGCGCAGCCCCGATTTCCCCTGACCTCATCCGTTGGTATTTAAGCCTAGGCGTTCCGATGCTGGAGGTCTACGGCATGACCGAATCTTGCGGTGCATCCACTGGCAATCCACCTAGCCGAATCAAATTGGGATCGATTGGTCCAGCGGCTGGGTACAACGAAGTCAAGTTAGATGCGCTGACGGGCGAGATTTTGATTCGTGGCAAAAACGTGTTTATGGGCTACCTTAATTTGCCTGAAAAAACGGCTGAAACGATTGATGCGGATGGCTGGCTGCATACGGGCGATGTGGGCTTGGTGGACGAAGACGGTTACTTCAAAATCACTGACCGCATGAAGGACATCATCATTACGGCTGGCGGCAAAAACATCACCCCTAGCGAGCTAGAGAACGAACTCAAATTCTCACCCTACGTCACCGACGCGGTGGTCATTGGGGACAAGCGCGCGTACCTCACCGTCATCATCATGATTGACCAAGAGAACGTTGAAAAGTTTGCGCAAGACAACGATGTACCGTTCTCTAACTACGCCAGCCTCACCCACAGCGAAGCGGTGCAAGAGCTCATTCAAGGTGAAATGGAGCGTGTCAATAAGAAGTTTGCACGCGTTGAACAAATCAAAAAGTTTTGGTTGCTGGATACGCAACTATCAGCAGAAGACGAAGAGCTTACACCGACCATGAAACTCAAACGCAAATTAGTCGAAGCTAAATATGCTGCGCAGATTGAGGCCATGTATCGGTGATTAATTTTTCGAAATCATAGGGATAACCTGAGTGTTTTATCTCTTGCTATTTGCTACATTGCATTTCGTATGTTTACTATTTTTTACTAGGAGTCTTCACATGAAACTAAAAACTATCGCCACCTTAGTCACGCTCAGCGGTGCGGCACTGTGCAGTTCGCTAGTCTTGGCGCAAGGCAAAGCTGTCCCTGCGCAAGGCGTAAGTAAGACTGAAATTTTGATCGGCTCAATTCTCGATAAATCGGGGCCTCTTGCGGGCTATGGGAAAGCCACGCAAAACGGCATGCAGCTTCGCATTGACGAGTTGAACGAGCAAGGCGGCGTGCATGGTCGTAAGCTGAAACTGGCCGTGGAAGACGATGGCTATGATCCCAAAAAAGCCGTACTGGCCGCACAAAAGTTGGTGAATCAAGACAAAATCTTTATCATGGCAGGGCACATTGGCACGGCACAAAACTTAGCTTCTATGCCTGTTCAGTTTGAAAAAAACGTCATCAACTTTTTCCCCATTACCGCAGCACGCGAGATGTATGAGCCTTTCCACAAACTGAAGTACTCTTTTGCTGCAACGTACTTCGACCAGATTCGGACAGCGCTACCCACGGTTGCAAAAGAGAAAAAATCACAAAAAATCTGCTCCATCTATCAAGACGATGACTTTGGACTTGAGGTGCTTCGTGGCGCAGAAGCAGCACTCAAAGTACTCAATATGCCAATGGTAGAAAAGACCAGTTTTAAACGTGGCGCAACAGACTTTTCTAGTCAAGTGGCCAAAATGAAATCGAGCGGTTGCGACTTGGTCGTACTCGGCACGATCATCCGCGAGACCATTGGCACGATTGGTGAGTCACGCAAAACAGGCTTTAATCCGACATTCCTTGGCTCTAGCGCCGCGTACACCGATTTGATCCACAAGCTGGGAGGCCCTGCGATGAATGGCCTCTATGCCACGATGACAGCGCAGCATCCCTACCTTGATGAAGCTTCGCAGCCACTGCGGTTTTGGGCGACTAAATACAAAACAAAATACAGCGATGATCCAACCGTATTTTCTGTCTATGGCTATGCGGTGATCGATGCGTTTATTCGAGGCGCACAAAAAGCAGGCCCCAACTTGACGACAGAGAGTTTCATCAAAGCTATGGATACGATGACAATCCCGGCAGATATTTTTGGTGCGCCTGAGGGCACCTACACAAGCACCAAACGCCTAGGTAATGAGCTTTCACGCCTGTCGCAAATAACTGATGGTAAGTGGAAAGTCGTCTCAGGCTATGTGAAGTAACGTACTGTCGCACGTTCTCCAAAGGCCGCACTTGCGGCCTTTTTCATGGACTAACATTTAATCCATGGATAAATCGACTTCTGACCTCCTCACCCAAACCAACGCTGGCGCGCCCATGGGCGACTTGATGCGCCGCTATTGGGTACCTGTTTTGGGCTCGGACGAAATCAAAGAGCCCGACTCGGCGCCCGTGCGCGTCAAGATTTTGGGTGAAAAACTCTTGGCTTTTCGCGACAGCGAGGGCGTGGCCGCCTTGATTTCGGAGTTTTGCACCCACCGGGGCGTGTCGTTGTTTTTTGGGCGCAACGAGGACTGCGGCATTC
>JANPAY010000173.1:0-1905 GCA_031430155.1 Comamonadaceae bacterium | reverse complement strand
GCACGGCAATTGGCGATTTTTCGATTGACAAGGCTTGGGATTTGGACGTGTTGACAAAGGAATTGGAAGGTCAGATGACCCCCTCAGTATAAACCGTATTTTCAAGCAAATAACAATATCTACTGCTGTGTAACTTATAGCCTACAATCAAACCGAAAACTGTATCTTACCTTTGTTAGATGGAAAAGATATTAAGCGATTTTGGAAAAAAATTGAAGAACCTTCGACTTGCTAAACCTTTGTCGCAAGAGCAATTGTCAGCACTTACCGATATGGATAGGAGTTACATCAGCGATATTGAGCGCGGTTTGCGTAATGTTTCTTTGAAAAATATTGAGGTATTAGCGAATGCTTTTGACATACCAATTTATCAATTTTTTCTTGAAGAAGACAATATTTTACAAAAGTGGGACTTGAAAATAAGTGATTTTGAGCAATTGATTCTTGACAATCCAAGTTTACGCGGCTTTGTAATTGGTTATTTGGCAGAAGCAAAATTGCGAGAAATGATAGCGAAAGACCCGCGTATAACGGGACTTAAAAAATTTGATGACCACGATAGAAAAAACAAGCACGATTTAGTGATTGTCTATAAAAATCGAGAATATACCATCGAAGTAAAATCGCTTCAAACAAGCACGGTCAAAGTGAAAGAAGGCGGTATTTATGAGGCGCGATTTCAATGTGACGCGTCCGATAAAAGAAAAATTATTTTGGATGATGGGCAAGAAGTGACGACAACTTGTTTGAGATTTGGCGATTTTGATATAGTGGCTGTTAATTTATTTGCATTTAGAGGTAAGTGGGAATTTGGTTTTGCTTTAAACCGAGATTTGCCCGCTTCTGAATATGCAAAATATCCAGAAGCGGTGCGAAAAAATTTGATAAAATCAATCATTCCTGTTTCGATGCCTTTTAAAGACCCGTTCGTTTCTGATATTTCTATCCTTTTAGACCGTTTGCACCAAGAACGCGCACATTAGAAATTTTTGATTTCTGCTTTACAAACACAATAAAGTAAGAGTGATTTTTTCGAGCATGAATTTGTTTTACCATCCGACTAACGACAGGCTTATTATTACGGATAACAATAAATAAATCTTTTGTATAAAATACAAGACTTTCTTAAGCCGTAATTATTTCTACGTGCGTCAGCCGTTGATTTTTAGCACTTACTTCATCTTGACATTTGACAATTAATAAACCATTGTCTTTCAAAGTACGAAAAGCCTCTAAACCCGATTTTTCATACATATTAATAACGGTCTCGTGCCATTTTCCTTCAGACAGTTCCATGCCTAAATTGGATGAATAAGACTGTCGAAATGAACTATGCGTACCTTGCCCACCAATATGTTCCGTTTTTTCACGGTAAAAACTTTCCATATATGGCGGGTCGAGAATAATGCAATCTAGTTCACCTGTAGAATAGGGGAGTTTGCGGCAATCTATGTCCGATTGAGGGTTTAGATGTTGCCATTTTTGCTTAACTTCTGTTTTCAAATGCCTATCAGACGGCAGAACAGTATATTTTTTTACATCTACTTTGTTCCAAAATACACCTTTACCAAAAGTAACATCGGCAATTTTAGACCCTGTGGCTACATGAAGGTCTAATATCATAGGAAAAATATCCTCATTTTCGCCCACATAAGCAGATAACGTTAGATTTGAAGTGGCTATACCATTTTGTTGCACACGCTTGTTGCTCACAATAGGCTCATTATCAAATAAAAGGGATTGTTGTAGTTCCATATTCATATATTTTGGCGCAAATGTAGAAGAAACTAAGGATTTAGCGCATTAAAATTGCAGTCGTTCTTAATTTTACAATAAAACAGACCCCCTCAGTATCACGGACTTCAGTCCGTGATTTTTTTTGCCCCGACATAAATTTATCCCAAT
>JANPAY010000172.1:0-4189 GCA_031430155.1 Comamonadaceae bacterium | reverse complement strand
TGTCACGTACTCGCCGTACTCTGCGTTGTTAGAGATCGAGTAGTTCATGTTGGCGATGCCGCCCTCATAAATCATGTCCACGATCAATTTCAGTTCGTGCAGGCACTCAAAGTACGCCATTTCTGGCGCGTAGCCAGCTTCGGTCAACGTCTCAAAGCCCGCTTTGATGAGTTCCACAGCGCCGCCGCACAAAACAGCTTGCTCACCGAACAAATCGGTCTCGGTCTCTTCGCGGAAGTTGGTTTCAATAATGCCAGCCTTGCCGCCGCCGTTAGCCATCGAGTACGACAGTGCGAGTTCTTTGGCTTTGCCAGAGTTGTCTTGGTACACCGCAATCAGGTGGGGCACGCCGCCGCCTTGAGCGTAAGTACCGCGCACCGTATGGCCTGGGGCTTTAGGAGCCACCATCCACACATCTAAGTCAGCGCGTGGTGTCACGAGTCCGTAGTGCACGTTAAAGCCGTGTGCAAACACAAGGGAAGCACCAGATTTGATGTTTGGCTCGACGTCGTTGGTGTATACCGCGCCAATTTGCTCGTCAGGCAGCAAAATCATGACCACGTCAGCCGCTTTGACTGCATCGGCTACGTCCATGACCTTGAGGCCAGCCTTCTCAACCTTTGGCCATGACGCGCCGCCTTTGCGCAGACCGACAACCACTTTCACGCCGCTGTCGTTCAAGTTTTGAGCATGAGCATGGCCTTGCGAGCCGTAACCGATGATGGCAACTGTTTTGCCTTTGATAACGCTCAGATCGCAATCTTTGTCGTAAAAAACTTTCATTTTGATGTCCTTAAGTTAAATAAAAAAGTAAAAATAAATTTGAAACGAGAGGTCTGTTTAGAGCCTGAGAATTCTCTCGCCTCGTCCAATACCTGATGCACCAGAGCGTACCGTCTCTAAAATCGCGCTCTTGTCAATCGCTTGCAAGAACGCATCGTTCTTGGTTAGATCGCCCGTGAGTTCAATCGTGTAGCTCTTGTCCGTCACGTCGATGATGCGGCCACGGAAATTTCCGCCATGCGCATCATCTCTTCGCGCTCTTTGCCCACAGCGCGAACCTTGACCATCATGAGTTCGCGTTCGGTGTACGCGCCTTCGGTGAGGTTAATCACTTTGACGACTTCAATCAAACGGTTCAAGTGCTTGGTGATTTGTTCAATCACTTCGTCTGAGCCCGAAGTTTGAATCGTCATGCGCGACAGCGTTGGGTCCTCTGTTGGAGCGACCGTCAGGCTTTCAATGTTGTAGGCACGGGCTGAGAAAAGACCGACCACGCGAGACAGTGCGCCTGCTTCGTTTTCTAATAAAACGGCGATGATATGTTTTCTC
The DNA here is from genome assembly GCA_031430155.1 of Comamonadaceae bacterium. Lineage (GTDB taxonomy): Bacteria > Pseudomonadota > Gammaproteobacteria > Burkholderiales > Burkholderiaceae_C > JASGCK01. The sequence goes on along the minus strand of JANPAY010000172.1, from coordinate 2,857 downwards.
ATTACAGATCCTCCGAGCCAAGATTGGCACTTAGCAGCATCTCGGTGATGCCCTTACCGGCTTGCACCATCGGGAACACGTTTTCGGTTTGATCGGTTTGGATGTCTAAAAACACCGTTCTATCCTTGAGTCTGCGAGCTTCGCGCAAGGCTGGCTCGACATCTTCAGGACGCTCAACCTTAATGCCCACGTGCCCGTACGCCTCCGCCAGTTTGACAAAGTCAGGCAATGCATCCATATAACTGCTGGAGTAGCGACCCGAATATTCAATCTCTTGCCACTGACGCACCATACCGAGATAGCGGTTATTGAGTGCCAAAATTTTGATCGGAGTGTTGTATTGCAAGCAAGTCGATAGCTCTTGGATGCACATTTGTACCGAGCCCTCGCCCGTGACGCAAAATACTTCAGAGTCAGGCTTTGCCAGCTTGATACCCATGGCGTAGGGAATGCCCACGCCCATGGTGCCCAAACCACCCGAGTTAATCCAGCGACGTGGATCTTTGAACTTGTAGTATTGCGCCGCCCACATTTGGTGTTGACCGACATCAGATGTGATGTACACATCGTCGTCCTTGGTCATGTTCCAAAGCGTTTCAATCACTTTTTGCGGCTTGATGACAACAGTGTTCTCGCTGTCGTATTTCATGCAGTTACGGCCGCGCCAGCCCTCAATCGTTTTCCACCAATCAGCCAGTGCTGCTGCGTCAGGTTTAAGACCTGACTCTTTAATCATGCCCATGAGATCAATCAGCACATCTTTGACATCGCCCACAATGGGCACATCGACCTTCACGCGCTTAGAGATGCTAGATGGATCAATGTCGATGTGGATGATCTTGCGTTCGTTTTGCGCAAAGTGCTTGGGATTGCCAATCACGCGGTCATCAAAACGTGCACCAATAGCAATCAATACGTCGCAGTTTTGCATCGCGTTGTTGGCTTCCACCGTGCCGTGCATACCGAGCATGCCCAAAAACTTGGGGTTGTTGGCATCGATAGCGCCAAGGCCCATCAATGTATTGGTGCAGGGATAACCTAACATTTCAACCAAGTGCCGCAATTCGCCCGTAGCATTGCTCAAAATAGCACCGCCGCCCGAATAAATGTACGGACGCTTGGCACCGAGTAAGAGCTGCATCGCTTTTTTGATCTGCCCAGTATGACCCTTCATCACAGGCTGGTACGAGCGCATATCAACCGCTTCCGTGTAGCCTTTGTAGATCGCTTTTTTGAACGATACATCTTTCGGGATGTCAATCACCACGGGGCCTGGACGGCCCGTGCGAGCGATGTGGAAGGCTTTTTTAATCACCAACTCTAAATCGCGCGGATCTTTCACCAAGAAGTTGTGCTTCACGATAGGACGCGTAATGCCAACCGTGTCGCACTCTTGGAAGGCGTCTAGGCCGATCGCGTGGGTTGGTACATTGCCCGTGATGATGACCATCGGAATGCTGTCCATATACGCAGTCGCAATGCCTGTAATGGCATTGGTTACGCCAGGGCCCGAGGTGACGAGCGCAACGCCAACTTCACCGGTCGCACGTGCGTAGCCATCGGCGGCATGAACTGCCGCTTGCTCGTGACGCACTAAAACGTGCTGAATTTTGTCTTGACGGTAAAACGCGTCGTAGATGTAGAGAACCGCGCCGCCTGGGTAACCCCAGATGTGCTTGACGTTTTCTTCGATAAGGGCTTTGACTAAGATGTCAGAACCCATAAGCTCGTCGCCTGCAAGGCCCTCGAGCGCTAAATTTTTTGGAGGTGAGTTTGTTGCCATGAACAACCTTTCGTGAATTTCAAATGAAAAACCTTGGGTGCCGCTTCGTATACTCTTGTGAAGTAACTTGGCGACTTAGAATCCAAAACATGGATCATCAAGATAAGATGACCGGCTCAGGATTCGTTTGATAAGCCTTTGATTATCGCATACCCCTTTTCCTTATACCGTAGACCCGACTTTTGGCAACACCACTAGAACTCTCTAACTTCCTCAAAGAGACCGAAAGACGGGCTTTCAAGCGGAGTGTCTATCACGTGCGAAACGAGGAGTCGGCGCTCGACATCGTCCAAGACAGCATGATGAAGCTGTCCATCCATTACGGCGATAAGCCCGCAGCCGAATTGCCGCTTTTATTTGCTCGAATTTTGTCCAACACCACCTTAGATTGGTTTCGGGCGCAAAAGAAAGACCGTGCCGTCTTTAGCAGTTTCAGCGATTTTGGCTCAGGCGGTGACGAAGACGGCTCCGATATCTTGGAAACACTCGAGGTTTTAGATACATCTGAGCAACATGAAAGTGCCGAGACCACCCTTGGCCGCAAAGAAACGCTGAAATTATTAGAAAAAGAAATCGAAAAACTCCCTGCACGTCAACGAGAAGCCTTCCTTTTACGTTATTGGGAGGAGATGGACGTGGCAGAGACTGCTGCGGCTATGGGGTGCACCGAGGGCAGTGTCAAAACGCACTGCTCGCGAGCATGCCAAGCTTTAGGTAAATCGCTTAAAGAAATCGGGATCAAGCTATGACACATAAAACTATTTTCATTACACACGACCAATTCGCTAAAAGCTTGATTCAGCGACTAGACACGGTTGCGCAAATCACAACACCGGATATTGCAGAGCGGCTACGTTTTGCACGTGAACGTGCGCTTGGGGCACAAAAAATAGCGTCTGTCAGCACGGCTTGGAGTCTTGCCCCGCAAACCAGTGGTTCGTTCGCTCTAGGTGGTGGTCCTTTCAACTTTTTTGGCAAACTTGGCATGATTGTTCCATTGGTTGCCTTAGTGATTGGTTTAGTTGCAATCAGCCAATTACAAAACGACTACCGTGCGAAAGAAATCGCCGACGT
>JANPAY010000171.1:0-1591 GCA_031430155.1 Comamonadaceae bacterium | reverse complement strand
GAGAAGGGCGTTGTTCGCGGTGCTGTCGTGTACCGGCAAGAGGAGCAGTGCCGCAGCGGCATACACGTTTCGCAGTTCCCGGTCGCCGAGCGGTCCGTGCCAGTGCACACGATCCTCACTGAGGAGCCCGATGTACTCGGCATCGTGCCGACGAGGATGGGGAACGATCAGGTCGACATGCACGTGCCTGTCCGCCCGGAGGACGCGTTCGACAACGGCGACGAGGGTCGGGAGGTCACGGAGCCACATGCCGGAGAAGACGATACGGGGAGCTTCTCGTCCGGCGGTCTCTCGAGCCGGCGCGTCGAGAGGGTGGAAGAAGTCGGTGTCGACACCGTGTGGAACGAACGTCACGCGGCCGGGCAGCCACTGTTCGAAGTACTCGACCTCCCGCCGGGCAGGCACGATCATCGCGTCCAGCTCGACGAGCGCGTCGGCGTTTCGATGGTGCGCACGCCACCAACCTGCGGGTTGGTGGGCGGTGGCCACGAGAGCAGTGCGGGGGCGGCGCGTCCTCGGGATCAGATAGCCGAGGGATTCTTCGGCGTAGAGCGCGTGCACGACCTCGGGCGTGCGGCGTCTGATGCGCCACGCTGCCTCGACCTCGAGCACGAGCGAGTCTCGGCTGTGGCTGGGTCCTGCGCGGAGACCTCGACCCGCACGGGCGAGCGCACGGGAGGTACCACGCGGCAGCGACCGCTGCCCTTTCCACACGCTGTCGTGACGGCGAACCTTCGGCTCCAACCGAGAGCAGAGTTGGTCGTATCCGCTGTGGCCCCCCATCCAGGCGAAGGTCTCGCGGAGCCAGAGCACCGACAGTCGCTCGTTTCCGGGCGCGCCGGGACCTCCTGGCTCCATCCCGAGCACTCCATCGGCCATGCATGCTCATCGTCGATGAGAACACGCGCCTTGAGCAACGAGGGATGGACATCTGCCGTCCTCAAGGTGGGCGGGCAGGTGTCCGAAGAACGAAGGATCATCGATCGGCGACGCGACAGGAAGCACCTTGAGAGCGAGATCCGCGGCGTTGGACATCCTGTCGAAGCTCCACCGTGTGCGTCTTCGCACTATGCCGCGTCCTCGCCCTTTCGGGGCAGACGACTTCGCGTTCATCGACAGGGTCGGTGAAGTCCTCCTCCCCCGCACCGAAACGCCGGGAGCGGCCGACCTCGGCCTCTCGCGCGTAGTCGCCGAAACCATCACGGCATGCTTCGGACCCGAGGAGACGGACTCGTACATCCGTGGCCTGCGCATCATGCGGCGCCGCTTCGGCAGGCGTGACGACGCCGGGCTGCTCGCCGCCCTTCGCTCGTCTCGAACCTCGGCCAGCCTCGATCGGCGCCACTTCGCAGCGCTGAGCCGTCAGCTGTTCATCGAAAGCTACCGCCGATGCGCCACAGGTCCCGCCGCCGAGCAGTCCGACCTCGGCGCCGCCTGGTTCGTCGGTTCCGTCCCGGTTCGGCCGAACGGCGATCGCGGCTCGGAGACCGCGGACGCCTCGCCCGTTGCCCGCGGTGAGGAGATCCAATGACGCAGGACACGATGGCCGAGCGGACCTTCGACGGGCCACGGCGGTTGCTGGCCTGGCCGG
>JANPAY010000170.1:0-1664 GCA_031430155.1 Comamonadaceae bacterium | reverse complement strand
AGTGACATTGTTCTCCCCTATGCAATAGGGGGGATGTCACGAAGTGACAGGGGGGTTCTTCCGCGTACCTTCACTCTGCCACTCGACAACGGCGCACAAATCACCGTCGCTGTCACGTTAGACGCCAAAACCCGCAGCGCGATCATCGACTTCACAGGGACATCGCCGCAGCAAATCAATAACTTCAACGCCCCGCGTGCCGTGTGTATGGCCGCCGTGCTCTACGTGTTTAGAACGCTGGTGGACGACGACATCCCGCTAAACGCAGGTTGCTTAAAGCCCATCACCGTCATCATCCCCGAGGGCTCGATGCTCAACCCACTGCCGCCTGCGTCCGTGGTGGCGGGCAATGTGGAGACATCAAGCTGCATCACGAATGCGCTTTACGGTGCGCTCGGGCTGATGGCGAGCAGTCAGCAAACGATGAACAACTTCACGTTTGGTAACGAGCGGCATCAGTATTACGAAACCATCAGCGGTGGCTCGGGTGCAGGCGAGGGCTTCAACGGCACATCGGTCGTGCAAACACACATGACCAACTCGCGCTTGACCGATCCTGAAGTGCTGGAATTTAGATTCCCTGTGCGATTGCAAAGCTATGAGATCCGCAAAGAATCGGGCGGCAAAGGTCAATGGCAGGGCGGCGATGGCGGAGTGCGCCGTGTGGAATTCTTAGAACCCATGACAGCAGGCATCTTGTCGAATGGCAGGCTGCACGGGGCTTTCGGAGCAGCTGGCGGCGCGGCAGGCGCGGTAGGTATCAACCGCGTGGTACGAACGGATGGTTCAGTTGAAGAGCTGGGTCACATCGGCACAGCGCAGATGCAAGTGGGCGATGTGTTTGAAATTCATACGCCAGGGGGCGGCGGGTTTGGCGGCTTGAATTGATCCCTCAAAGGGTACGAATTTCAAAAGCCGAGAGCCAGCCGATCAATTGTGCGCTAGCGGCTACAGCCGCATTCAAAGCCGCCGCTTGTCGATCTGCTTGATCGGGGTATTCATGCGTTAGAGCATTGCGCAGCTTGCGCTGCATGAGCCAATCTTGAACAGTCAAAAAGCCATGCTTTTCTAACAGCGAGAGTACATCAGCAAGCGGCGCGTCATCGACAGGTTCAAGCAAGACATTGACCGCAAAGCCACGCAGAACATGCTCTCCCATGGTATCTTGCAGTTTGATAAAGCGCAAAACCATTTGATCTAAGGCGCGAATAACACTTGGCAAAGCCTCGTCCAATAAGGCTTCTGAGATAGGTGTCGGAATATCACGAATGGCACTTTGTAAATGCTCGGTGTGACTATGGCATTGACGCAGCGCGTCTGCGAGAGGCAAGCTCATAGCCAGACACCTTCTTGCCTTGCACGTTCGTGTATCGGCAGTAATTGCTCTCCATCACTTACCACAATGTCAATTTTTTGCTCGCCAAGTTTGCGCCAGATGTCAGCCGTCATGGCAAGCTCACGCGCAAAAGCCTGATCGCCTTTGAATGGGCTTTCAATATACAAATCAATATCACCACCGCGCTTCGTGTCGATTAACCGAGAGCCAAACAAGCGCACAGGCGCGTCAAAGTGCGCAAGGCTCGCGGCTTTGATGACGGCTTGTTCGTGAGGTGTGAGGCGCATGGCTAGATTATCGCCGCAGGCGCTCCATCAACCTAAATCAT
>JANPAY010000169.1:0-1921 GCA_031430155.1 Comamonadaceae bacterium | reverse complement strand
TCATGACGTAAATCTTATTTAGTTTGACTTAAAAACTATATCGGGTTTGTCCCTATGCAGCTTTTGCATCAGCTGACCTAAGATTAGTTCGCTGCCAAAACTAAATAGGCTGCAATTTTTTAAATCCTTTTATAAATGGAGTTCAGTATGAAATTCAAGAGAACACTGACGGCCTTGGCACTCAGCATGGTAGCAGCAGGCGCATTTGCTCAAGTGGTCGGCGTAAGCTGGTCCAACTTCCAAGAAGAGCGGTGGAAAACAGACGAGGCCGCGATCAAGGCGCAACTTGCCAAATCGGGCGCAAGCTACATCAGTGCGGATGCAGGTGGCTCGCCAGAAAAGCAATTGGCAGACATTGACAGCTTGATTGCCAAAGGCGCAAAAGCCTTGATCGTGCTAGCGATGGACAAAGACGCGATTCTGCCAGCGGTTGCCAAAGCTAACAAGCAAAAAATCCCTGTCGTGGCTTACGACCGTTTGATTGAAGCGCCGGGCGTGTTCTACATCACGTTTGACAACGTGGAAGTGGGCCGTATGCAAGCACGCGCTATTTTGGCGGCCAAGCCAAAGGGCAACTACGTGATGATTAAAGGCTCGCCAACCGATCCTAACGCCAACTTCCTACGTGGCGGTCAGCAAGAAGTGATTGATGCGGCGGTTAAAAAAGGCGACATCAAAATTGTGGGTGACGAGTACACCGATGGCTGGAAGCCAGAAGTTGCCCAAAAGAACATGGAGCAAATCCTGACCAAAAATGGCGGCAAAGTTGATGCGGTCATCGCCTCTAACGACGGCATGGCGGGCGGCGTGGTGGCAGCTCTTACAGCCAAAGGTATGAAGGGTGTGCCTGTATCAGGACAAGACGGCGATCATGCAGCGCTGAATCGCGTGGCACTGGGCACGCAAACCGTGTCGGTGTGGAAGGACGCTCGAGATCTTGGCCGCGATGCTGCATCTGCTGCGGTTGCTTTGGCAAAAGGCGGCAAAGTCGCTGGGGCTACATCTTGGAATGGCGGCGAGAAGAAGCTTGCACTGCAAGCGCAATTCCTCAAGCCTATCCCTGTGACGGCAGCTAATCTGGATGCTGTACTCAAAGCGGGCTGGATTAAGAAAGATGCGCTTTGCAAAGGTGTGGATGCAGCCAAAGGTCCAGCGGCTTGCAAATAAGTTCTGTTATTTTGTTAATGAGTTGATGTGAGTTCATGAAGAGTTAACCGCGGGCTGTATCAATGGCTCGCGGTTTTTTTTCGGTTCAGTTTTTGGAAGGATGCGTATGAGTTCCGTGTTAACTGCATTCAAGCAAGCCAGTATCGATTGGCGTTTGGTAATGATGGCATCCGTCTTAGCGGCGATTACCCTAGTCTTTAATGTCTTGTCTGGCGGCTTATTTTTATCGCCTGAAAATTTATACAACATCGCGCAGCAAACGGCTGTGGTCGGTGTGGTGGCAACGGTCGTGGTGCTCATCATCGTGGCACGGCATATCGATTTATCCGTTGGCTCAGTCATGGGTTTTGTGGGTGTGCTGATGGCCACCTTGATGTACACCGCAGGATGGCATTGGATAGAGGCAAGCCTCGCGGGGCTTGCCGTGGCGATTGCAGTATCGCTCTACCAAGGCATGTTGACGGCCATGCTGGGTGTGCCTTCGTTTGTGGTCACACTGGGTGGCTTGATGTCCTTTCGTGGCGCCGCTTTTTTGGTGGCGGACGGTAAAACCCAGCCTGTGAACGATGCATTTTTTCAACGGCTTGGTGGCGGTTTTGATGGCTCGATTGGCGTGACGGCAAGCTGGGTGTTGGCGGGCGTCATGGTGCTTGCGTTGCTCTACCAAACATGGAGCAGGCGAAGCGCGAATGATCGCTATGAAACGCCGAATAATCCACTGTGGTTAGATGCACTCATTGTGCTTGTGCCATCG
>JANPAY010000168.1:0-4275 GCA_031430155.1 Comamonadaceae bacterium | reverse complement strand
GGTAAAAAACGCCAGCGCAGTGGATACCAAGATGATGCGGGCGATACGCGCCGTGTCAGCTTCAAAGCGTTCGGCCAGCAGTGCCACGTTGCTGGCGCTCGGTAGCGCCGCGATCAGCACGATGACTTTGAGTGCAAAGGGATCAAGTGGCACACCAAGTTGAATCGCGCTAATCCCAGCCAGCAAGACGAGTAGCGGATGGAGGAACAGCTTCAAAAGCGCGATTAGCCAAAAGTCGTGCGCTGACGCGGGCTTTGGCAAGCTTGGCAAAGTCTCAGAAGACTCAGCATTTGCTGAGCGTCCGCTACCGCGCGCCAAAACGGCACCAATCGTAAAGAGCGCCACGGGTGAGGCCGATAGCCCCAGTAACTCAACCGTTTTGGCAACAGGGCCCAGCAATTCCAAATTCAATGCAGAGAATGCGGTGCCTAGCAAAATAGCCCAAGGCATAGGGTTGGAGACCATACCCAGCAAGGCTTTCTTAAGTGCAGCGCCAGCGCCCTGTTCGCCTGCGCTATCTAAGCGCGAAAGAGCCACGCAGAGTGATGTCGTGATGACCATATCAATCGTGATGGTGATGATGGTGGGGCCTGCCACTTTGGCGCCGAGCAGTGCCAACAGTAATGGCATGCCCATAAACCCTGTATTGGGGAAGGCCGCCACCAATGCACCTAGTGCAGCGTTGTTCCAATTGGTTTTGCGCGATAGCGTGAGTGCAATCGTCAGGCTCACCATGATGAGGGCGCAGGGCAAGTACACGATGAAGACACTGGCGTCTAACAACTGCGCAATCGGCGTAGACGCACCAAAGCGAAACAGCATGCACGGCAGCGCAAAGAAAAGCACATAGGCGTTTAAGCCTGGAATGGCGGCGAGCGGTAAAAACCCACGCTTGGTTGCAAGGTAGCCCATGAGGACCAAGGCAAAGAAGGGGATGGTGATAGAAAAAACGGACAGCATAAAGGGGAGGATAGAAGCTAGCTTGGATAATACCTGCCATGAGCGACGCGATGGACACTTACCAAGAGATGCAGCTTGCCGCAATTGAAGCGGCTAAGGCAGGCGATTTAACGCAATCGCTGGTGCTATTTGACCAGGTGCTAGAGGCGCAACCTGATCTGTATCAAGCCTGGTGCAATCGCGGCAATGTGCTGGATGACTTGGGGCGAGCCAACGAGGCGCTAGCAAGTTATGACCGTGCGCTGCACCTCTATCCTGACTACGAAACCGCTCGCCTGAACCGAGGCGTGGTTCAGCAAAAAATGGCAAATGAGGCATTTAACCAAGGCGTTGTTTTGGATCACAATAAAGAGTGGGAGGCCGCACTGGTGTGCTATGAGCGAGCGTTGTCCTTGCACCCCACGCACAGCGCGGCGAATCTAAACGCCGCGCTGATTCTTGAAGAATTAGATCGGTTAGACGAAGCGGTCACGCGGTTTATTGCGTCCGAAAAAATAGAGCCAGGCTATGTGGACGGCCTTAACCGAGCGGGGGGTATTTTGTGTTCGGATTTGGGTCGGTATAGCGAATCGCTGGCCTGCTACGAGCGCTCACTGACCATCAATCCCAAGCAAGACGGTATACGCTGGAATATGGCGCATAGCCTCTTGGCGCTAGGCCTGTACCAGCAAGGCTGGCAGGCCTATGACCAGCGGGTGATCAATGGCGACAAGGGTTCTGGTTGGATCGATTTTGTGCAGCCACAGTGGCGTGGTGAACCCATCGCGGGCAAACGCATACTGCTTTGGTGTGAGCAAGGCTTTGGCGATGTGTTTCAGTTTTGCAGGTATGTACGGATGGTGCGAGATAAGGGCGCAACAGTTTTTTTGCTGGTGCATGAGAAGGCGCTGCGTTTGTTTCAAACTGTATTTGCAAAGGACGATATCACTCTCATCCTAGGCAGTGCGCTGGCCAAGCCGTTTGATTTTCAGTGCCCGCTCTTGGGCTTGCCACTGGCTTGTCAAACCAATAGCTTAGAGGACATACCCAAGCAAAACCCTTATTTGACAGCTGACCCCAGCGATGTAACTGTATGGCAACAGCGTCTAAAAAGTGCGAGTGAGGTGGATGTAGTCACTGGAGTGGCCGGTCCTCGGATCGGCGTGGTGTGGGCGAGCGGTTATCGGCCCGACAGTCCGCATTGGGAGTTAATGAATTTACGTTCTTTGCACTTGAGCCACTTGGCGGTATTGCGATCGGCAAGCGAGTCGATGGGCGCGCAATTCTTTAGTTTACAAATGGAAGAGCCCGCCAAGCAATTGGTGGCGCTACAAACGCACAACTGGAGCGGCCCCAAGATCAAAGATGTGACCTGTGATTTACATGATTGGGCTGACACGGCGGCCTTGATCGTCAATCTTGATTTGGTTATTACTTGCGATACAGGTGTGGCGCATCTAGCCGCAGCTTTGGGCAAGCCAACATGGATCTTGCTGCATCACAGCGCTTGCTGGCGCTGGTTAGATGCCAGGTGTGACAGTCCATGGTATCCAACCGTGCGGCTTTTTCGGCAAACCAAAGCAGGCGATTGGGATGATGTTGTAAATCGCGTAGTCGTGGCTTTGGGCGCAAACCAAGTAAAGTCAGCTTTTTCGGAATGAGAAAATCTTAAGAAAGTTTTTATGACGCAAACGACAGCCCCTAAAACGCTCTCGATGTTCCAAGTTTTGCTATGCGGAGCGATGGTCGTCACGTTGGCGATGGGCATTCGCCACGGTTTTGGCCTGTGGTTGCAACCCATTACGCAGGCGCAAAACTGGTCGCGTGAAACCTTTTCGTTTGCCATTGCGATTCAAAACCTGTCGTGGGGGTTCTTTGGTATTTTTGCCGGCATGGTGGCCGATAAATTTGGCGCGTTCAAAGTCATTGTGGGTGGCGCGGTGTTATACGCACTAGGGCTTGCGGGTATGGCGCAGGCGACCACGCCATTCACTTTCATGCTGTCCACGGGCATCTTGATTGGGGCGGCGCAAGCGGGCACAACCTACGCCGTGATCTACGGCATCATTGGCCGAAATGTGAGCGCCGACAAGCGCTCGTGGGCTATGGGTGTGGCAGCAGCAGCGGGCTCGTTTGGGCAGTTTTTGATGGTGCCCACCGAGAGCGCACTGATTCAAAACTTTGGCGCTGAAGAAGCGCTCATGATTCTCTCGGTGGCGGTGCTGACCATCATTCCGCTGGCGTTTGGGCTGCGTGAGCCAGGATTCTCTGGTGGACAAGCGCCTGCGCGTGACCAGTCGATTCTGCAAGCGCTGAAAGAGGCGTTTAAGTACCCCAGCTTCCAACTCTTGATGGCGGGCTATTTTGTGTGCGGCTTTCAAGTGGTGTTTATTGGCGTGCACATGCCCAGCTACTTAAAAGACAAAGGTCTCTCGCCTGAGGTCGCTGCGTATGCACTGGGGCTGATTGGCCTCTTCAATGTGTTTGGTACTTATGCGGCTGGTACGCTGGGGCAGCGCATGCCCAAGCGGCACATCTTGTCGTTTATTTATGCAGCGCGTGCGGTGGTGATTACGATTTTCTTAGTTGCACCACTCACGCCTATGAGCGTGTACATCTTCTCGGCCGTGATGGGCTTGCTGTGGCTCTCGACCGTACCGCCCACCAACGCGACGGTGGCGCAGATTTTTGGTGTGGCGCACTTGTCCATGCTGGGGGGCTTTGTGTTTATGAGCCATCAAGTTGGCTCGTTTATGGGTGTGTGGCTGGGTGGCTACTTGTATGACAAAACGGGTAGCTACGACATTGTGTGGCAGTTGGCGATTGCGCTGGGCATCTTTGCAGCGTTGATTAATTTACCTGTGAAGGAAGTGGAAATTGAGCGTGCCAAAGTTAGCGTTTAACGCTTCGTTTAAAAAAATAAGTTTGCTAGTGCTAGGCGCTGGCGTGCTACTGCTCGTGCTCGGCGCTTATGCGAATCCCGACTTTATCGTGATGACGGCCAATCAAATTTGGTTTTGTTTTTCGTGACAGAGCACCTCCGTTTGGCGGCGGTGTCGCCTTGGGTTGCGCGCTGGGCGCACCTAGTGACACCTGCACAGGCCATACTGGATGTGGCTTGCGGGGCAGGTCGGCATACCCGACTCTTTGCCGATATGGGCTGTGTGGTCACAGCACTGGATCTCTCAAACGAAGCCTTGCAAGCCGTGGCTGTGCATTCGCCAAACGTACGCAGGTTGCAAGCGGACATTGAAAACGCGCCTTGGCCACTGCTGGGCGAAACCTTTGATGCGGTGGTGGTGACCAACTACCTGTGGCGCCCTGTGTTTCCGCAGC